>JBDLJP010000006.1:0-18729 GCA_039714295.1 Candidatus Fermentibacterota bacterium | reverse complement strand
ATTACCCGAAGAGAAGTGATCAAGCGCAGCGGGACTGAAATTGAAGTGCCATACTCCGGGAGCATTCTCTATGAAGTCAAACTCGGCAAGAATATCCTTCAGAAATTTGCGTATTTCTACAGGGAAGGCAGAGAGAGAGAGCCTGAAGGATGGATCCTGATGTCCAGCTCCGTTGAGTATGGTCAGCGCAATATCCGCACCGGTACAGTCCATATCCGATTCCGGGTCGAGGAGATCGTCCTCAATAAGCACGAAAAGAACTTCAACAAGCAAAGATATCTTAGCTATGACATGTTTTGCAGCACCTGATGGAATTTGGTTGTACAGATTCCACACTTCTTCGAGTTTTGTTTTCGAGAACCAGTCACTCAGTCCGTTCCAGTCCCACTCAGGAGAGCTATTTTGAAGGAGAGGTCTGTCTATCAATGAAAGGAATGTTATTCCGGCCTCTATCTGGAGACATGCATCGAGGATAACGGAACCCAGAATTCTGCCGATCTCATCTGGCTTGTACCCCGAAATGAATTTAGCCAGGGCATCGATCCGTTCGGCAGGAGTTTCATGAGCAGACACAGTGGTTGTAAGTCTGGCAGCTGCCCGGTTAGCATCCTTGTTGCTTTTCACATCCCCCTCCTGTTACCGGATTACTCCAGTACGATAAACAAAATGTATTAAGGAGGTCAACGGCGCTATACATGGACTTTGTAATATATGCGTTTGCCGACGAGTAAAATGAGGTTATATGCATGATTCGGAAAGTAAGATTCAGAACGGACTCAGCTGCTGAACTTTCTGAGATAAAACAACTTCCCTGAATGCTCCGTCTCAACGAGTTTCCCGCGGTCGATAAGGTTTTCCACAACCGCCCACTCAGAACCAGCTCTTTTCAGGAAATCTTCGACTGCATTCATCAGCTCTTTTTAAATCATACTCGCTCTATTCTACTGTGCGGGTCAATGATCACCTCTCACGATCAGGGAGTTAATGGCTCTCCATATTTGCGAGATCGCGGTTGAAGCCGGAGAGGAGGGATCAAATGCATTTACCGGAAGCCCCCTGGACATGGATCTGGTAACATTGGGGTCGTAAGGTATCCTGCCCAGTACGGGGATATTCTTCTGTTCGCAGAACTCCTCAATTTCAAGGGTTTTGCCGGGGTTGATATCGCTACGGTTGACGCAGACTGCAGGAGCGATTCCGAAATGCCTTACGGTCTCAAGAATGCGCTCGAGATCATGAATTGCAGATACGCCCGGCTCAGTTGATATCACTGCAAGGTCAGCACCCGCGCATGCGGCGATTACAGGGCAGCCGATTCCAGGAGGGCCATCGACCAGAAGGATGGATTGCGGGATTTCTCTGGATTTATTGATAGCGGCATTTTTGACTGTTGTTACAAGTTTACCTGAATTCTCTTCCCCTGCATTCATCTCGGCGTGGTAAAGTGCACCATAAGCAGACTCCGACACAAACCATGCTCCAGCGATAGTTCTTGCGCTTGTTATCGCTTCCGGAGGGCACTGATGAACGCAAGAGTTGCACCCTTCGCAGGCGATTGTATTGATACCCCATCCTTTTCCGGAAGAATTCGGGGGAACCACTGCGGAGAATCTACAGACATCAAAGCATCTGCCGCAGCCGGTACACTCGTCAGTATCTATACTGGCTTTGTACCCCCCGGTGAAAGGGAACTCATCCAGCTTCGCAGGGTTCAGAAGAATCTCCAGATTTGCGGCATCAACATCCGCGTCCGCCAGAACAAGCCTGTGCAGATCTGCAGCCTCATGAGCGAGCGCTGCTGTAAGGGAAGTTTTTCCAGTTCCCCCCTTTCCGCTGAGAATGACTATCTGCTTCACTGCTTCACCTCTTTTCTGACAAATGCCAGAATCTCGAGAAAAAGACTTTTATACTCGGGAAGACCGCTGAGGAGAGGAATCCCTTCGGACAGCATTTCTGCGATTCTTCGATCCATGGGTATTTTAGCCAGTACAGGCAGATTTACTGTCTGACAATATTTTTCCACATCATTGCTCCCGATTCCGTCCCGGTTGATGATTACACCGGCAGGAATGTGCAGCTGGTTGACCACAACATCCACAGCAGCCATAAGGTCATGAAGTCCGAACGGAGTAGGTTCCGTTACAAGAATAACGTAATCGCTTCTGCTGACAGCTTCTACCACCGGACAGGATGTTCCGGGGGAAGAGTCAATTATCACCGTGGAATTACCTGACCCGGGAAGGTACTCGTCAAGCAGGGATGTAATAACCGGAACAGGCATGGCCTGTCCGACATTGAGAACCCCTCGTGCAAAATCTATGGAGCCATCAGTTCCGCCCTCTATCCTGCCCGTTACATGAGTTATCTCGGAAATGGCATCTTCCGGACAGACAAGAGAGCAGCTTCCGCAGCCGTGACAGAGATCACGAAAAACAAGCACTTTCTCTCCCGCGACGGCGATAGCGTTCCATACACATACATCAGCACATCTGCCGCAGTAGGTGCATTTATTCAAGTCGACTTCCGGAACCAGGACTCCGGTATCCCTGCCGGAGGAATATTCTATGTCAAGGAACAACCCGGAATTAGGCTCTTCAACATCACAATCGAGGAGCAGAGGTTTGGAAGACTGATCAGCTGCGGCAACAGCAAGACTCACTGCTACTGTTGTTTTGCCGGTACCGCCTTTACCGCTGGCTACAGCTATAACCATGCCGGTCACCTAACCTCGGGTCATTCCTGCCCCGCATTTCGGGCATTTATGGCTGTTGCACGGTTTGCCCACCAGATGCTGCTGCCTGTGCCCACAGCCGGGGCAGACGCAGTTACCGCCGGGTCCTGCCGAATATGGTCCTCCTCCGCGGCCTCTGCCGCCTGAGGGTCTTCCTCCCTGTCCTCTTCCTCCTCCTGTACTCATGATTATCCTTTCCGCTATTCTTTCTTTTTATCCGGGAGTTTGACTATTACTTCGTCAAGCTTCTCCAGAAGGGATGCCGCTTCTTCTCTGAGGCGCTCTACAGGCTCATGCTCGTAACCGTCATGGGCATGCTCGATACTCTCGCGGCAGGGTGAAGCAGCAGAAAGACTGCCCGCTGCATAGGTGTTGACAGCGCTGTTCACAGTTCCTGCAGCGCCCGTGGCGCATAGTATCCCGTACTCTTCAAAGATGGATATGGCTCTTCGTCCCATACCACCTGCAAGCATTACATCGGCGTTAAGTCCCTTTATGAAGGCGGGTACCTGTCCCGGGGAGTGTCCGTTGAAAAAGGGATTTTCAACCGACTCCACGTTTGTGATCTCGTTTTCATCAAGATCGACTACTGTAAAGTACGGGCACCTTCCGAAATGATGGCTTACCGAGCTGTCCAGTTTTCTGTTGCTGTCAGAGGATACGACAATTCTCATTTGCTCTATTCCCCCTTGATTCTGTCAAGCTGCTGGAGTATCTCAGCGATCTGACCTCTCAGATCACGCAGCTTTGCTGATAGCATTTCAAGTTCACTCTCTTGCGGAGCAGTATTTTCCAAATAACCCGCTGCATTTCCGCTCATTCCCGAATGGGAATCCGCGTTCGCTGCTCCCATCACAGGAAGCTCTCCTCTGTTAAAGGCTTCAACAGTTTCCCTTACAGTTCCCCCAGAAGCGGTATAGCATGGTATGGAACCCGCAGTCAGCACTTCGTACGCATTTGGTCCGACACTTGCAGATATGACTGATTCCGGGTTCTTCTTAAGGACGAATTGTGCCGCCTGTATTCCGGCTCCGCTGTTCTGATTCGCTGCCGGGTTATCAAAGCTCTCATGGGTAAAATCATCGGTATCAACGAGAATGTAGTACTCGGTTCTGCCGAATACGGGGCTGATTGTATCATCAACGGTTTTTCCGGTTGAACTTACGATTACTTTCATAGACTATTCCTTTTCTGTTTTTCTTTTCAGAAGTTGATTCACGCGGGAAGCTATCTGTTCGATGGCATCCGCAGCGAATTGAACCTGATTCTTCAGGGATTCCGTTTCCGCGGGTTCCCCGTTGTACACCTGCCTGTCATATTGAGGATACCTGCGCCATCGAGGGAGACCGGTCTCGTTAAATCTGTTTCTCATGCCTCTCCCGCCGCCGCCTCTTCTTCCGAAGAAACCGGATCCGCCTCTGCGCCCGGGAGCTGTTGCGTATCCACCGTCCGGATAACCGGAGCATCTTCCCGTAGCCCTTCCTGTCAGAGGTCCTTCGCTTCTGGGTCCCGTTCCATTTCCTGCCGGCATGATAACTCCTTTCTTTCTAAGTTTCTCTGCCGCTGCTATGATGCAGTTCCATATGATTCCGGTACTCGCTGAAGAAGCGGTGAAGAATTCTGTCGGTTTCCTCAAGGTCCCTTACCCATGTCTGAAGGTATCCGTCACCCGCAGGAGAAAGGGAGTAAACTCTTCTCGCGGGTCCCGAATCGCCTTCTGCCCAACGTGAAGAGACAAAACCTCTGTTCTCAAGGCTTCGGAGGATACGGTAGATAGTGCTTGAATCCGCTGGATCCTCACCGAACCCGAACCTTTCAAGATTCTCCAGCAACTGATATCCGTAGGATTCTCCGCCATGGAGCAGAAGCAGAAGACATGGTTCGAGGAACCTGTTTATCCTTCTGCCGCAACGATTATGAACAGCTCCTCTTCTTCTTCCCGGCATTGTGCCTCCTTCATCTATATGCATACTGCACCTAGATGATAACAGCAGTATCCATTTTGTCAAGTCCGGACTGTGCCTTTTATACTCGTGATTGCATATTCAGGCTGTTTTGTTCCCTCCAGAATAATCTGGCGGCTTTGATTGAAGGAAGATGTTCGCGGATAACAGAGCTCATTTGAAGACAGATCTGCTTCTTCTGGCTACGGCAGCTATCTGGGGCTTTGCTTTTGTGGCACAGAGGGCCGCGATGGAATTCGTCGGACCCTTCCTGTTCAATGCTGTCAGGTTCGCGCTTGGTGCAGTGGTGCTCCTGCCCGTGATTTACATATCAGGAAAAAAGAACCATGCTCCTCGCGTTCCGGTAAAGTACGGCTTGCTCGCGGGTCTGATCCTCTTTGCAGGGGCTTCACTCCAGCAGACGGGGCTGATCTATACAACTGCGGGAAATGCCGGCTTTGTAACCGGTCTGTATGTGGTAATAGTGCCGGTTATGGGGTTGATCCGGGGGCATTTCTGCGGGAAAAGAACATGGGCTGGAGCCGGTCTGGCTGTTTCGGGCCTGTTCCTTCTTACAACAGCAGGATCATCCCGTATGTTTTCAGGAGATATTATCGTATTCGCCGGAGCGGTATTCTGGGCTTTTCATATACAACTTATCTCAAGATTGATGAAGCAGTACGACGCCCTTTCTCTGGCAGCTCTGCAGTTTAC
This sequence comes from Candidatus Fermentibacterota bacterium, assembly GCA_039714295.1. Lineage (GTDB taxonomy): Bacteria > Fermentibacterota > Fermentibacteria > Fermentibacterales > JCC-6 > Aegiribacteria. The sequence goes on along the minus strand of JBDLJP010000006.1, from coordinate 13,341 downwards.
AGGTTGTTCTCTTCTAAGCGGAGCCCTTGCTCTTCTGACGGAGAAACTGTCATTCGCCGGTATTCGCATGGCAGCTCTTCCGATTCTATACGGTGGACTGGTATCTGTCGGAATTGCATATACACTGCAGATTATTGCGCAGAAACGGGCGCACCCCGCTCATGCTGCGATAATAATGAGCCTTGAAGCTGTTTTCGCCCTGATCGGTGGATGGGTAATGCTTGCAGAACCGATAACTGTTCAGGGGACAGCAGGGGGAGTCCTTATGCTAACAGCAATGGTACTTTCCGCGAGGGGACAGGAGGGGAAACGAAGAGTTGCAGGGTTGTGAGATTACCCTCAGTATTTATATACTAACCTGTCAAAGATGATTTTCCGGGAGAACCATATGCCACCAGCTGAAAATACCAGCAGAGAATCAGAGATTATCAAGGATCTCAAGGATCAGCTCCAGCTAAGCGGATCAACACTCAGAACAATAATGCAGCTCAGCGATTGCATTGTCATTGTATTGGATAAGAACGGTCTGATAATAGAAGCCAACGACAATCTTGAGAATATCACTAAAATCCCAGCAAAGGATGTCATTGGCAAAATACGCTGGGACAGTTTCGTCATGGATGAAGATATTGAGCGTATATCGGGCTACTTCCGCGATAGATTGAAGGGAACCGGCAATCCACCCTCAACATACACCCTGAGAGCGAAAGTTCCAGGAGAGGAATCGAAATTCATGCGTTTGAATGTAGGTTTCATTCCAGGAACCGAAGACAGGGTCGCTATACTTAAGGACATGTCTCCGGTGCTGCTTGAACAGCGAAAAACAGCGGAGAGCGAAGAGAGATACCGCGTTGTAGTAGAGAATACAGTGGATGGGATACTCGTCTGCAGCGAGAGCATAATATTTTTCGCGAATAAAAGTTTTTGCAGAATGACAGGTTTTGCGAGAGAGGAAATTTACCCAATCCTGCCTGCGAATCTGTTCCCTGAATCAGAAAGGAACAGATTAGTTTCGCTTTTTCTGGAATCCGCGCAAGGGAAGATGAGCGCATCGGTATTCGAAACCATGATAATAAAGAAGAAAGGTCTTCTGGCGGTTGAACTCTCCTCAACACCCATGCAATACAGGAATTCTGAGGTTCTTCTGATTTCAGTGAGAAACCTTACGCAGCGTAACGAAACGGAGAGGAAACTCAGAGAAAGCCACAAGCTCATGAAAGCGATAGTGGACAACTCTCCGGTCGGGATATCCGTGCATGACAGGAACGGAACCCTTATGCAGGCAAATACTTCGTGGCGCAAGATCTGGAACAAAAGTATTGAAGATATGAAATCATCCATGGTTCCCCGTACCGAACTGCGTATGGATTCTAAAGATAACTACCTTGGAAAATACAAAGAGGATGTTAAGAAAGTCTATACAAAGGGAGGGGAACTGTACATTCCAAAGCTGAAGATCAATAAACCTGCACCCGGTGGAGCGGAGTTTGTTTCCCATCATTTTTACGCTTTGAAGGATGATAACGGTGAAGTTGATAAAGTGGTAATCCTTACACTTGACCTTTCAGAATCGCTGAAAACGAAAGTGGAACTGATTGAAGCCAAAAACAAGTACAGAGAATTAACAGGGAATATCCCGGTAGCGGTTTACAGAACGACAACGGAGCCGGATGGCGATATCATCTTCTTCAACCCCGAGATGCAGAGGATGTTCTTTGGTGAAGAGACAGGTGATTTTGAGGGTGTTTCCGTAAAGGATCTCTATGTTGAGGAATCCGGCAGGAGAGATTTCCTGGAGAGTCTTTCGAAGAATAAGCAAATACTCGGTTTCGAAACCGAACTGAAAAGACTGGACGGTTCAACTTTCCTGGCAAGCATTTCTGCTCGTAAAGTTTCGAATAAAGAGGGACAGCAGGAATACATAGAGGGGATAATTAGGGATATTACGGACCAGCGCCGTGCAGAGGAAGAGCTTTCAAGGATAGAACATCTGGAATCCATTGGTACTCTGGCCGGAGGTATCGCGCACGATTTCAACAATCTTCTGATGGCTATACAGGGGAATATCTCCCTTGCACTGAACGAAAAGGACCTCGCAGTGGTAATCAAGCGTCTTGAACAGGCGGAGTCTTCAACCGAAAAGGCTACGCAGCTTACCAGACAGCTTCTGACATTTGCAAAAGGAGGGGTTCCGCTGAAGACTCCGGTAGAGATTCCTCTATTCGTAACTGATGCAGTTAATTTTTCTTTGAGGGGTTCACATGTCGAAGCTGTTTTCGATTTCGGTGAAGATCTTAAAGGTATAGAAGTTGACAAGGAGCAGATATCTCAGGTAATTCAGAATATTACTTTGAACGCTGTTCAAGCTATGGAAAGCGGGGGACGTATTATCGTCAGTTGCAGCAATGTTAAACTGGAGGAAAATTCAGATACTCAACTGGAGGCTGGAGAATATGTAAGTATTTCCATAAAGGATGAAGGTAAGGGAATACCTCAGAGCGATCTGAAAAAGATATTCAACCCGTATTTTAGTACCAAATTCGGAGGATCTGGCCTGGGGCTTTCAACCAGCTATTCAATAATATCAAGGCATGCGGGATACATAAGAGTTTACTCCGAAGTAGGCAAAGGAACCGAATTCGTGATACATCTTCCCGTTATAGAAACAGACAGGGTAAAGACAGTTTGCCGGGAGGAACCGGCAAAGGAGATCGAAACCGCATCGGCACGAATCCTGATAATGGACGATGATGCCAGAGTCAGAGAGGTCCTTTCCGGAATGCTGGAGATTCTCGGGCATGTTACGACGGAGTCGTCCGATGGAGCTGAAGCTGTTGAGATTTATCGCGAGAAATTCTCCTCGGAGGAGCCTTTCGATGCGGTGATCATGGACCTTACAGTTCCCGGTGGAATGGGAGGTGAAGCCGCAATAGATAAACTGAAGGCTATCGATCCGGATGTAAAAGCCATCGTATCCAGCGGGTATGCAAACAACACTGTTCTATCCTGCTTTTCCGAGTACGGGTTCAGCGGAAGACTTGTCAAGCCATTCAGAATATCTACTCTGAAGAAAGAACTGAATACTGTTCTGACACAGACATGATACAACTATTTTGGAGATTCGTAAGATGAAGGCATTCAAAGCGTACGACATCAGAGGAGTATACGGCAGAGACTTTGATGGAGAAACCGTTTACAGAATAGGCTTCTTCCTTCCAGGGCTCCTGAAAGCGGATAAAGTTCTTGTGGGTTACGATTGCAGGGAATCAACTCCGGATGTTCTCAGTTCCCTGGTTCGTGGTATAACCGACTCGGGAGCCGATGTTTACGATGTTGGGCTGGCTACAACACCGATGGTCTATTTTGCGACAGCAGTTCATGGATTCGGCGCATCAGTACAGATCACAGCATCGCACAATCCAGCGGAGTACAATGGACTTAAAATATCCCGTACCGGAGCGCTTCCGGTAGGCTACGATACCGGTTTGAGCGAGCTTGAGAAAATGGTTAAAACCCGAGCTGTGCAACCCGTTGTGTTCGGGGGAGAGCTTAAAGAGCTTCGAGGTGTGAAGGAGGAGTACATCACCTTTCTCAAGAAGCACAGGGGGAATTATTCAGATCTGAAGATAGGAATAGATTGTTCAAATGGAATGGCCGCTCTGCTTGTCAGGGATATTTTCGGCAGCGAACCGCAATATCTTTTCGACAGGCTGGACGGTACTTTCCCGGGCCACCCTCCCAATCCTCTTGATGAAGCCAATACTGCCGACCTGAAAAGACTGGTTCTTGATGGAGGTCTTGATGTCGGTGTGATCTTCGACGGTGACGGAGACAGAGTGATGTTCATCGATGAGAAAGGAAGATTCATTCGGCCCGATCTGATCACAGGTGTTCTGGGGCTCCATTTCCTCAGGCAGGGGAATCCGAGGGTCCTGCACGATATAAGAACTTCAAGAGGAGTGATCGAATACATAGAGAAGCTTGGGGGCAGGCCATTCATGTGGAAGGTGGGGCATTCCCACGCAAAGATGAAAATGCGTGAACTCAACGCGATATACGGAGGAGAGCTTGCCGGACATTACTACTTCAGGGATTTCTTCAATTGCGATTCGGGTATGCTCGCCGCGATTCTTGTTCTGAATATCCTGTCTGAGCTTAAGAAGCAGCGCAAAACGTTTTCCGGACTTATCGATTCCATAAATATCTATTCGAATTCAGGAGAGATCAATTTCCGGGTAGACGATAAGAAAACCACGATGAACAGTGTTGCAGAATACTTCACGCAAGCGGAAAAACCCGCAGCATACTATGATTTTGACGGGTACAGGGTTGAGTATCCCCACTGGTGGTTCAATATACGTCCTTCGAATACAGAACCCTATCTGCGGCTGGTTGCCGAAGCCGAAACACCCGGACTTCTTGAAGAAAAGCTTAATAAGATAAAAGAACTAATAAGAAAAGCCGGGGGATACGAAAAAACGTAGCCCCCGGCGCTATCGCTGCTTACCGCGTTAGAATTACCTTACTTGTTACCATTGCATCCTGCGAGCATATCCTGACGAAGTAGACCCCTGAAGTCACACTGTTGCCGCTGTCATCCATTCCTTCCCAGGAAACGGCATGAGCGCCGGCAGTGAACTCCTCCGACGTAATAGTGCGGACCTGTCTGCCGAAAAGGTCGAAAACGGATACGGTTACCTGTCCTGTCTCCGCGATCGTGAAGGGGACGGAAACGTGTGATGCGAACGGGTTGGGATAAACCGGGCCTGCAGCAAGGGTCTGCAGGGGCGCAAATTCATCACCGGAAATAGATGTACCTGTAGGATTAGTGAGTGCCTTTACACAGAAATTGGCGGTTGGATCAAGTGTGGTCAGGTCAACCCAGGTTGAACCATCAAGGTAGAAACTTTCTCCCGGGCTGGCGCTCGATGGAACGATAGTTCTGGCTGACGCGCCAAGAAGAACAGGGACATCTGATGTACAGTCAAAAGGCTGTCCTCCGGTTTCCAGCTCGAGGTAGGAGTAGAATGTGTCTCCCTCGGTAAGCGGCAGTGCGGTGGGAAGATCAACCGTATGAAATCCTGTCAGAAGAGCCGTTCCAGTAACTGATGCCAGTTCATCTGAGAGCACTCCACCGGTGAAAGAGCCGTATATTTTCGCTGTGTAAACAACGTTGTCTTCCACCGTGAAGAAGCTTACGGCAGCAAGATCCTCATCCTGCGCGGATGTGAATGTATTGAAAACTTCGACGGCGGTGGTAAGAGTATCACGCCAGCCGTGGTAATCGTGATAGTAAATGTTGTCATACTGCATATACTCAACATCGCGGAGGGATATGGCTCCCATGGTCGGATTCTGGCAGGAGTGTTTGTCGTAATAGGATATCCAGAAGTAGCCGTTTATTCCCCAGCCCGTTCCCCAGCTGTTCTTGCAAAGCCAGGCTCCGGGATTCGGGGCCTGCGTCACCCTTGAGTCGTCCCAGCCGACTATTGAGATAGCATGGTTTGGATCACGCTCGTCCGATGGCGGCTGGTAGTGTTCGAACTCACCATTAATTAAATCCCCGTAGTAGGCCATGCAGGTCCCCATCACACCGTAATCCATTATTGCCTGCTTGATGACATCGATATTCTCAAGGCTCGCTCCCGCTGTGTACCAGATAATCTCACGGGGGTAGTAGTAGTGGTACGTCTCGAGGTATCGGTCGGGAGGGGTACTATAGGACTGTCCGTCAATATTCCGTACAGCTCCCTCTCCTCTGGAAAGGTATGCCGAAGTTACAAGGTAATCTCCTCCCTGATGCACTTCTAGGCCGGTTCCGGTTGGAGGAGTCACGTCATCGTTGTTATGCTGGTTGAAGCCGTTCCACCAGTCGAGATGGTATTCGGCCAGATCCGGCTCTCCCGTTTCCCCCGCGGCTGCCCAGGCGCCGGTCATGAGAAGGTTGCCCTCCATCGCGGACATCGCCCCGAATGTCCAGCAGGTACCGCCCTGTTGGCTTTTTACTGAGGTCACATAATTAACGCCCCCAACATTGCGAAGATCGTAAGTAGCTGGCGGAACAGCAGATACAATTGAAACTACAAACACAAATGCGAATACGAACAGGAACTTTCTCATGGCAGCCTCCGGCGGAAATATGGAATGTTCAAGTGTTTCATCAGGATGAACAAATTAAATTGAAATTTGTTCCGGTACAATGGTTTCATCTCAGGGTAAGGTCAAGGAGAAGAAAATGATGCGTTTGACATGAATTTGCATCCATGCATTATGTTAATCCAATATTGTAAATTGTGAATATCGTTCACATGCGTTCTTTGAAGGGAGTTCTGATGATTGACAGACTCAGATCAATGATAAAAGAAGTTGAAGCCGATTTCATCGATATAAGGTATGAGGTCAAGACGGAGACCAGGATCGGCTTTGCCGGCAGGGAGATCAGAAGTGTCGGATCGAACAGAACCGACGGGTATGCTATTCGTGTCGGGAAGAACGGTGGATTTTCCTCGGCTACTGTTACAAGAGAGGAAGATGTTCCCAGGGCACTGCGCCTTGCTGTTGAGGGGGCGGAAACGATAGTTGCTACAGACGGCAAGAAATCTGTTCTCGCCGAAGTTCCCGTGGTTAACAAGAACGTCATACTGGTTCTTGACGGAGATCCCAGAGAGATCAGTATCGATGATAAGATAGAACTCCTGAGAAAATACAATGATCTCATGCTGGATCAGCCTCAGATAGAAACCACTAACCTCAGCTACGCAGAGATAGGCAGAGAAAAGTACTATGTGAACTCCGAGGGGACAGCGGTTTCGGAAGAGATACTGACTACGAACATAGCCGGGGAAGTTATCGCGAAACGCGACAGCCTTGTTCAGAACATCAGGGTGGCCATCGGAGGCGCCGACGGGTACAACAGGCTGCTTTCCAGAGAAGATGTTTTCCTGAAAAAAGCGGAGATCGCCGCGAAGCTGCTTGATGCAGAGCCGGTTAAGGGCGGCACTTATAATGTGATATTGAGCCCCATGTTAGCCGGTGTTTTCACACACGAAGCTTTCGGCCATTTCAGCGAGGCTGACATAATAGAGGATAATCCCTCTCTCAGAGAGAAGATGTCTCTGGGAGAGCAGCTTGGCTCCGATGTAATAACCATTATCGCGGACTCGACATTGCCGGGTCAGATAGGCTATTACCTGTACGATGATGAAGGTGTTGCAGTAAAACCCGTCACGCTTATGGACAGAGGGGTTCTGACAGGAAGGCTTCATTCACGAAGAACAGCAAGCGCGTTCGGGGAGCCTGTCAGCGGTCATACTGTTGCGGAGGATATGCGTTTTGAACCTATTGTCAGAATGGGAACCATATACATAAAGCCCGGAGAATGCAGTCTGGATGAACTCCTTGCAGAACTGGGAGACGGTCTTTACCTGGTGGACGGAAAAGGCGGTCAGACAAGCGGAGAAAATTTCACATTCGGGGCCCAGTACGGATTCAAGGTCAAAGATGGCAGAATAGGCTCCATGATCCGCGATATTAACATAATGGGCAACCTTTTCACAACTCTTCAGAACATAGAAGCGATAGGAAATGATATGGAACTGTCGGAGCGGGGCGGCTGCGGTAAGGGGCAGCTCAATATCAAATCCGCCCTGGGATCTCCCCATATTCTGATCCGCAACATGGTAGTCGGAGGTGCCTAGTATGAAGAAATTACTGGATACAGCAGCAAAAGTATGCGATCAGGCGGAAGTATTCTCAATCAGGAATGATTCCAGTTCCCTTGAGATGAGAAACGGAAAGCCGAGTGACATGTCGGCATCCATTCAGTCAGGTTATGCCATCAGAGTACTCAAGAACGGCAGAATCGGTACTGCATACACGAAAAACCTCCTGGACAGGGATGAACTGGTGAGAAACGCTCTGGATTCTCTGAAGGGCAATGTTGAAGCAGGTTTCTCTTTTCCCGGATCATCCGAGATCCCCGAATCATGGGTGCCGGATGAATCTGTCTCCAGCATGGGCTTCCATGATCTCCATTCCCGCTCAAGAGCCGCACTGGATTATCTGAGTCAGAAAATTGAAGGTCAGATCGATGTCAGCTCAGGCAGGGGAATTCTTGATATGGCCATAATGAATACAAACGGGCTCAATGTCTCCAGAAAAAGCTCATTTATGTACATCTTCGCATCCTTGCTCTTTCCCAACACGGAAACGGCTGTCCGGAAACTTTACCAGAGCAGAAAATCAGGGGATTTTCCTGAGAAAGATCTGGATATCCTTGCGGATCTGTACACCTCCGGTCTTCCCGAGGTGGACATCCCGTCAGGCAGAATGAAGGTTGTCTTCACGCCCAGCACCATGTACACCATACTTTGGAGGCTGTCCCGGGCGGTATCGGGCAAATCGTTCTACAATAAAGTATCTCCGCTTCAGAACAGGCGGGAGGAGAAGGTTCTTTCCGAAAAGTTCACTCTTTACGGAGACCCGACAGATCCGCTGGAAGTCGACCAGCATTTCTTTGACGATGAAGGTGTTCCCGCGAAGAAGCACACCATCTTCGAGAAGGGTGTTTTCAAAAACCTGATACTTAACCTCGATTACGCTGATAAACTCAAAGAAGATCCCACAGGAACAGGATACCGGGGAGGGATGTGGGGAGGGGAAACCGTCGCGCTGGCACCTGCGCCTTCACTCAGCTGCAGTCGAATTGCCCCTGGAAAAGTCTCCTTCGAGGATATGATCAGAAGTATTGACAGAGGAGTTATTGTGCTGGGGGTTCTCGGAGCGCATTCCGGTAACATTCTGAATGGTGATTTTTCAGTAGGACTCAATCCGGGCTTCTACGTTGAGGACGGAGTGATAAAGGGAAGAGTAAAGGACGGAATGGTATCCGGAAACGTTTACGATGTTTTGAATAACATCGAATCCGTGGAAAACAGCCTTCATGTTTCTTTCACCGGAGGAATGTTCCCCTCGATACTTCTTAACGATGTAAGTGTAGCGGCCAAGTAAAAGCCCCGCCGATGCGGCAAAGGCGGCATTGATTCAAATGACCGGACGGTCTGCAGCCGTCCGGTCACTTCAGGTCTGGGCAGTTAATCCGGTATTTACTCTGAGTGCTCTGAAATGAACCCGCTGAACCTCTTCTTCTGGTTTCTGCAGACGCTCCTCTTTTTCAGGATTCTATAAACAGGACTGAAAAGGGAGAGGAGCCATCTGACAGGACCTGTTTCCGTAAAAGAAATAAATGGTTTCCATGACAGGAACCTGATTACACAGTTCGGAACCCTCTTGTTTACCAGTACGAACATAAGGTTCAGATAACGAAATTCTCTGTCATGATTTTCCTTTAGATAGGAAGCGTCTGTTCCCGATATAACACCCTCTTCAATAGCTTTTCTGAAAAGCGCTGTGCCCGGATAGAAAGTAAGAGAATACAGTTGAAGGACAAAGGGTCTGGGTAGTTCAAGAACACCACGGAGAGTGATGATTACATCATCCGCACTTTCCCAGGGGTTTTCGAGTATTACATCGTAAGTTGGACAGAAATCGGCCGGGAAGACCCTGTTGACAGTTTCAGCAAGACTCAGGAGTTTTTCCTTGTTGAAGAAAGCTCTCTCGTACATGTGATTTGTGGATGGAGAGAGAGACTGAATGCCGATCTGAGTTCTTCTGAGACCGGCTTCGAAAAGTATCGAGAGTTTTTCCTCGCGGGAGGAGAGTACACTAAGAAGAGCGTAGAACGGGCAGTCGATCTCCTTTCTGTATCTGTCACGGAAGAGAGAGAGCTGCTCAATACTGGCGCTTGCAAAATCGTCATCCATGAAATTGACCCTGTTGAACCACGGAAATCTGGCGCGTATGGACCTGATCTCTTCGATCAGATTATCCACGCTTCTCCGGCGCACTACCTGGAATCCACTGTACAGCTCCCTGTAATGATTATTTATACAGTAAGTGCAGTGATGAGGGCAGCCGCGAGTCCACATTGTTTCGTAAATCAAATGATGCGGAGCTGTAAAATGAATTCGACCCCGAACCATTTCCTTCAGAATATCCTCACTCAGGGGCAGAACATTCCTGCCTGCAAGTACATACTGATCTTCAAGATCGTAATCGGGGAAGGGGATTTCATCAAGATCGGATATGGGTTCTCTTACCGGATTACGGGATACTCCCGATTCGTCCCTGAACCAGATATTCCTGACATGGGCGGGTCTGATTCCTTCCTGAAGGCTGTCCGCAAGCTCCAGCAGCGCCGCTTCCCCTTCTCCAACACAAACGTAATCCGCAAAATCCATACATTCTTCAGGAGCTATTGTGGGGTGTATTCCTCCCCATACAACAGGGATTTCGACTTCACTCTTAATTCCCCGGGTCAGGTGTGATATCTTGATGAAGTAGTTGGTCATCAGAGATATGCCCAGAAGATCAGAACCATCAACAAGCCCGGCAACCTGCTTAACGACTTCGTCGGGGTAGCAGTCTACGAAATCGATGCCGTGTTTCATCATACTTTCCAGATCAGGCAGAAATATCTGAAGAACGGAGTGCCCAGCAGCCTTAAGATAGGATGAAAGCAAACGGGTACTCAAAGATGTAATGTCCAGATAGGGGGAAATAAGAACTATTTTCATAAAACCCTTTTCATGATCGTTGGTGATATAAAAGCATCACACTTAACGAAGTAGACGAAATGATAACCAAAGTTAAATCATTAAGCCAACCGCACTGAGGGAATTTCATTGTATAAACTAACTATATTAAGTTAAATACAGAAGGAGAGTTCGTTTATGTTTCATGATCTAGCAGAAGAGACCAGGTCGGTCAGAAGGTTCCGGGAGAACGAGAGAATAACGGAACAGCAGCTTCTGACATTTATCAACTCGGCCCGCCTTGCTCCCTGCGGGGCCAATCTTCAGCTTCTTCGCTTTACTCCGGTCAGCGATGGAACACACTGCGCGCGGATTTTCCCGGCTCTGAAATGGGCGGGTTACCTTGAAGACTGGAACGGTCCGGCAGAGGGCTCCCGACCTCCTGCATATATCATCATTCACAACCCGATAGAGGAAAGACGGCATATTCCGGTGGATGCCGGAATTGCAGCTGCCTACATAGTGCTTGCTGCAAGAGAATCCGGCTACGGATCATGTATGATCATGAGTTTTGACGCTGGTATGATAAAGGCAGCCGCAGGAACCCCCGACGGGTATGCCCCGTTTCTGATAATTGCCCTTGGAGTGCCGGATGAGGAGATCGTGCTTGAGGAGGCTGATGGAGATATCAGGTATTACCGGGATGGAAAGGACAGGCATCATGTTCCGAAGCTTGCCCTTGATAGTCTTATTGAATCAGTGAAGGATTAATGGAGGACGGAATGTTCAGTTCAGAAGTTTATACACAGCGCAGAACCAGACTTACCAGCATAATGCCGGAGGAGTTTCTTATAATAGTTCCTCCTTCTCGATCGAAGTCCACCAGTGCTGACGGCAGTTATCCATACACTCCCAACATGAACCTTGTTTACCTCACGGGTGTCGATCAGCCGGGAACATGGCTTGTCATTCACCGCAGAGCGGGTATGGATATCCGGGAGGATCTTTTCATCGATGCCTACGATGAAACCCATGCCAGATGGATAGGTACCGTGCTTACGAAGGAGGAAGCCACCGAACGGACAGGCGTAGAGAAGATCTCATTTAACAGTACAGTTGAGAAATGGATAGACAGAATAATAATTCGCTGGGGAATAGAGAACGTATGGGTTGATTTTCCCGTCGCCGGTATTACGAGAGATAGCGGGAGCCGTCTGGAGTTTGCAAACAGGTTGATATCTTCCTATCCGCATCTGAAATTCAGAAGACTGTCGGGAGATGTTTTCCGCTTGCGGATGATTAAAGGCCCCGAAGAGCTGGAAACAATGAAAGAGGCTATAGACATCACCCGAAGAGGGTTTCTGAATGCCCTGAAGGCGCTGAAGCCTGGAATGCTCGAGTACGAGTTCGAGGCGGAGATCCTGCACGAATTCATGAAAAACGGCGAGAAAGTACCCGCCTTCTCCGCGATAGTAGCCGGAGGAAAAAGGGCCACATGTCTTCATTACGCCGATAATGACAAACCTCTTGAAGACGGGACACTGCTTCTTCTTGATTTCGGGGCAAGGAAGAATTACTACAACGCCGATATTTCCAGAACCTTCCCTGTGAACGGCAGGTACACAGAAAGACAGAGAGAACTCATTGAGATGGTTATCGGTGTTCAGGAAGAAGCGATCCGTCTTCTGAGACCGGGAAAACGCCATTCCGAATGGAACACCGAAGTTAAGGAATTCTTCGCCGGAGTTCTCCTGGAAAAAGGTATTATTGAAAACGAAGAGGATGTAGAGAAGTTCTATTATCACAATATAGGCCACCACATAGGGCTGGACACACATGACGAGAATGTAATAAGCGATGAGCTGAAAGAAGGTATGGTGCTCACGGTGGAACCGGGTTTTTACGCTGAGGAAGAGGGAATAGGGATCAGAATAGAGGACGATGTTCTCATAGGAAAAAAAGAGAATATTGTGCTCTCCGCGTCTATTCCCAAGTATCCGGATGAGATAGAGGCAGTATTGGCAAAAGAGGACTGAAATGGGACTTACCGAAATCGATACGTACTGGATGAAAATCGCACTTGAACAGGCAGAAGAGGCTTTCGGGGCTGGAGAAGTTCCGGTCGGAGCGGTTCTTGTTGAATCCTCCGGGAGGCATTTCACCGATCGGAACAGGACAGTAGAGACAGGAATGCCTACCTCCCACGCCGAACATCTCGTGATAACAGCGGCAGCAGAGGACAGAGAGGACTGGAGACTTGAAGGCTGCACACTCTATTCCACTCTTGAACCCTGTCTGATGTGTGCCGGACTGGCCGTACTTTCCCGGATACCGAGAATAGTATATGGAGCATCCGACAAGCGGTTCGGCGCTTTCGGATCGGTCACTGATGTTCTCAAGATGCCTGAACTCAACCACTACCCAGAGGTTTTCGGAGGATGTTTCAGCGATGAGTCATCCCGTCTGTTAAAAGAATTCTTTCGTCTGGGCAGAGAAAAGAATGCAGGAAAAAGGGGATAACAATGAGTGTGGTACTACTGATTCTACTTGCTTCGTTTCCGGTAAGGATAGCTGTTCTTGGAGACCGAACGGGCAGTCCGGATGATGCCGAGTTCGAAATAGCCGTCAACGCGATCCTGGAGATGTCTCCGGATATTATTCTTTCTGTCGGCGACTTCGTAGAGGGTGACGGTGATGTTGAAACAGCTGTTGAGGACTGGGAAAACATTCTCCCCCTGCTTCGGAAGCT
>JBDLJP010000005.1:0-20149 GCA_039714295.1 Candidatus Fermentibacterota bacterium | reverse complement strand
CGAAGACCCGGAAGATATGATACTGAATGATGCGCTTGATATCACAGGATTAGGGTAGACGGAATTAAACGTCAGCAGAGGTTCGATTCCCAGTTCACTCTCTCCGCTTATTCCAACGAAACCGGGCGCATTCATACAGATGAAAATATTCATCGGCCGGCATTCCGCGCAGTCGTCTACGATTACGCTGCTATCGTTCTGACCGCTCCAGAATCCGGTACCGACTTCAGGCGTAAAAGACATAATGCCCTGTTCACCGTTTCCTCCGTACATCCAGTCATTCTGCTCTCCGTTGACTGTATACAGACATTCAGGAGCAGTACCGGGGAAGTAGCCGTTCTGCGCGGTCATTACGGCAGACCACTCGAGGAATGTACTCTGGTCTGGTGTGTAGGTATTGTTTTCATATCCGTAGGGATAAATAAGCCACTGCCCGTACGAATGGTAATTCATAGCCGCAATCGGCTGAATGTCCATTATGAAATCCCTCTGGACCTGGGTTTCCGGTTCGGAGAACGCGGATGTGCCGCGGTAGGTTGGATCACCGGGGTTGGGGCTTGATCCGGAATTATCGTAACCCCACATATATCCCCAGTTCCGGTTCAGATCAACACCGTCGCCGAGGGTGAAGTTCATATTCTTTCTATGCATTCCACCGTTCGGCATATTGTAGGCGTAACCGTCAGGATTAGCGACAGGAACGAAATAGACGGTTGTATTGTCAAGAATGTACGCCGCCATGGTATCGCCGCCGTCGTAGTTGCTGGTAAGCCACATCGCGAAATCAATGAGTACGATATTACTACCCGGTTCCCTTGCATGGATGAGTGAAGAAAAGTAAATGGGAGGTTTGTAGCCCGATGTCGGGCTTGTCAGTTTGATCATGTAAATATCCCGGTTCTCATATGATTGCCCTATTGTGACCGGTGTATCCGCAAGATCGGTGTAGTTCTCTGCAAGCGAACACCAGAAAGCCCAGTTCTCTTCGGGACTGTAGTAATAACCGGCATTATCCGCATTCTCAGGAAGCAGTTCTCCCCATTCCCGCGGGAGTATCTCGTAGTCATATGAAAGAAGAGCAGCCTGATCTACTTCCCGCTCCGGCAGCATGATATCAACAAATCCGTTTCTCATGTCGACATTGGCTACATCGTATCCTTCTTCAATCATGTTTGTTACAGAACCCGGTGAAACATCGTACAACCTCACGAGTCTGCCGGCAGATACGATAGATGCGAACACAAGAATTATAAGAACGGTAAACAGATACTTCATAATAATCTCCCAGGTAACGATTGACTTTGGCTGTTTCAGGGCTTAGAATTCCTCCCTGCTGACCAAGTATAACAGAATTCGAGTATTACCAAATTTGTGAAAGGAGACTCCTCTTGGCAAGGAGCAGACAATCGCTGAAACGTCACAGGACCGATATAGCTAAGGCACACAGGAACCGCAGCAAGATGCGCGAGCTCAGAAGTGCTGTAAAAAGTGTGAAGGAATCCCAGACACCTGAAGAGAGAGAGAAAGCTTTGCGCAAGGCCCAGAGCCTTATTGATAAAGCATCCAGGAATCATCTTCTTCATAAGAACAAGGCTAACCGTCTTAAACACTCCCTGATGTAGTCAAACGGACCCTCCTGCAAACGGAAGGTCCGTTTTCGACACTTTGCATGATCCCTCTATGATTCAGAACTTTGAGTGAATTGACATTTTTCTATCTATTTGTTAGTTTCGTCTAACAGAAATAGAGGTGTCTATATGACCAGCGCAGTTAACGACATTACAGGCTCGCTTGAGGATTACCTCGAGACCATATACAGGATACTGGGCAGAAGTTCTGTAGCAAGGGTTAGGGATATAGCCGAGGAGATGGAAGTAAGCCCGGCTTCTGTTACGCCCGCCATGAAGCGTCTTGCCGAGAAACAGCTGATCAGATACTCCAAACGCAATTACATAGATCTTACTGAAAAAGGGCTCTTCGTAGCTCGCCGCACCATGACCCGTCATAATCTGCTTTCCCGCTTCTTCACTGAGATTCTTGGAATCGATCCGGAACAGGCCGAAAGCGAGGCATGCTCAATGGAACATTTCCTTTCCGAAGACTCCATGGAAAGACTGGCGGCATTCTTTGAATTCCATGCAGCCAGCCCTGAACTTCAGGATCTCCTGAATGCGGGATTCACTAGCTGTCCGGAGCCTGAAAATGGGAATGATCTGACAAAGCTTACCAACCTTGAACCGGGCTGCACAGGAACTATAGCCAGTTTAAACGCCGGTCGGAAGTTAAGAGGGCAGCTCATCGATTCGGGCTTTATACAAGGATCAAGAGTTACCTTGATCCGCCCCGGAGACGACGATCTGCCGTTCATTGTTAACCTTGACGGATACGATCAGCAGCTGCCCACCCTGACTGCTGAATCTATTCTTGTTCATCCCGACAGTGAATTAACAGGAGAAGATGACAATGAGAAATAGAAGGGGAAGAAATCAGAACAGAGAAAGAGGTGCCCGAAGAGCTGACGCGGTCAGACCCGGTTACCCCCTGACAATGGCATTGTCCGATGAATATGTCAGGGTTGTGACCATAACCACAGATCACGCGGCAGAGAGCAGGCTTGTCAGCATGGGAATCAATCCCGGCGCTCTTCTCCATATTATCTCTTCTTCCGCAACGGGACCGATCGTTGTCGCAAGAGACGAAACAAGGTTCGGAATAGACAGAAAAACCGCCTGGCATGTCAGGGTAGTACCCGCTTCTTCCGAGAATCATCATGCTGCCGATCCAATTTTCTGCACTGACAACTGCAGGGGCTGTTCATACAGAACCGAGATGATGAAAGCCGAGTATGGGGAGTCTATCACCCTGAAGATGCTGAAAAAAGGAGAAATCGGCACAGTTCTCTCGATAAGAGGAAGAGGCGTTACGGTCTCCAGGCTGCGAGACATGGGGATAACTGAGGGAGCAGAGGTAAAAATGATTCGCAGTATACAGGACCCTGATTCAGTTATCGTAGATATTAAAGGGAAACAGATGAAGATTGCGGGATGGGACGCACTTCATGTTATTCTTGAGGTGAACCGATGAATAACAGTATTCCGGTTATTGCCCTCGCTGGAAATCCGAATTCGGGTAAAACCTCCATATTCAATGCCCTCACCGGTTCAAAGCAGCATGTGGCGAATTACCCCGGGATAACTGTGGAAATCAAAGAAGGCAAAGCCCGTTCGGGTGAGTTTACCGCTGAAGTTGTCGACCTGCCGGGAACGTACAGTCTCACTCCCTATTCACCTGATGAGGTGGCTGCAAGGGATTACCTTCTGGAGCAGCATCCGGATGTTGTGATTCATGTTGTTGATGCTTCCAATCTCGAGCGGAACCTCTACCTGACCACTCAGCTTATGGAGCTGGGTGTACCTGTCCTGATCGCTCTCAATATGATCGATATAGCCGAAGCGAGGGGAATCAGGATCGATTCAGAAGCTCTTTCCCGAATACTTGGGATACCCGTAATCCGTACCGTGGCGAACAGGGGAACAGGTTCCAACGAACTTCTGTATGAAGCTATGAGGATGGCAATGGAAGGAGCCAGCTGGGTTCCTGTAGATCTCTCCTACGGACAGCTTTCAGATGACGCGCTTCGGATACTGAAGAAGAAGATCGTAGAAACGGATCTTCTTACTGATATGGTGCCTCCGGGCTGGCTTGCGCTGAGGCTGCTGGAACAGGATTCACATACGATAAACAGAATAGAGAAACTGAATTCACCCGATGGAGATGAAATTCTAAACATATCGGCTGATCTCGCGGACAGGGTTTTCAAGGAGATGAACGATGAAACCGAGGGTGTTATCGCCGATCACAGATACGGGTTTGTGGCAGGCGTCGTCAAACGCATTAAAAGCAATTCATCACTTAACAGAGTATACCTTTCTGACAGGGTGGACAGGTTTCTGACGAACCCCTTGCTTGGCCCTGTTGTCATGGCTGCCGTACTGTTCGGTCTTTTCCAGTTCACATTCGCAATAAGCAGAGTACCTATCGAATTGATGGAAGGGTTCTTCAACTGGCTTCACACCGTCGCATGGAATGCACTGCCGGAAGGGCTGATAAGATCAATGATAGTAAGCGGAGCCATCGACGGCGTCGGAGGTGTAGTCGGTTTTGTACCTCTGATCATGTTCATGTTCTTCTTCATTTCCATTCTGGAAGATACCGGTTATATGGCCAGAATAGCGTTCCTGATGGATAGAATATTCCGGAAATTCGGTCTTCACGGGAATTCTATCGTTCCCTTTATCGTGTCGGGAGGAATCAGCGGTGGTTGCGCTGTGCCGGGCATAATGGCCGCCAGAACACTCAGAGATCCCAGGGAAAGAATCGCAACGATACTCTCCGTTCCTTTCATGAACTGCGGTGCGAAGCTTCCCATATACGCCCTCCTCATCGCGGCTTTCTTCTCAGAATATGAAGGTCTGATGCTGTTTCTTCTCATTCTTATTTCCTGGACATTCGCGCTGCTCTCCGCCAGGATGCTGCGTTCCACAGTACTGAAGGGTGAATCAACCTCATTCGTTCTTGAGCTTCCTCCCTACAGGCTTCCTTCAATGAAAAGCCTGCTGATACACATGTGGGAAAGAACATGGCTGTACCTGAGAAAAGCCGGAACTGTTATCCTGTTCGCCTCAGTCGTAATGTGGGCTCTTATGACATTCCCCATTCTGCCGGCAGATCAGGCATCATCGCTCAGCGGCAATGAACTCACTAGGGCAAGACTCGCATATTCCATTGCCGGAAGGGCAGGCAGGGCATTCGAGGCCATCACAAAACCCCTTATGGGATTTGACTGGAAGACAGATGTGGCGCTTATCGGAGGATTCGCAGCGAAGGAAATCGTAGTTTCAACTCTCGGTACAGCCTATTCAATGGGAGAGATTGATGTGGATGATTCATCATCTCTTTCGCAAAGGCTTGCAGATGAGGAGGGATGGAACCCGGTAACAGCATTTGCCCTTATTCTGTTCACAATGCTCTACATTCCATGCATAGCAACAATCGCAGTAATAAAACGCGAGACAAATTCATGGAAATGGGCTGGATTCTCCATCATCTACACAACAGGTGCCGCGGCACTGGTTGCCACAATCGCGTATCAGACAGGGATGCTGTTTCGCTGACCTGAGGTAATCTATATAACGAATCCAGGTTCGAGTATGGTATTCTTTGGTATGACAATGATGCCGTCGCGAATGCAGAACAGGTCAGAAGAATAGTCCCGAATACCCTCTTCGTTCTCGAGCCTGCACCCATCACCTATTCTGGCATTCTTATCGATGATCGCATTCTTTATGACACAATTCTCCCCTATGCCAAGGGGCAGCATCTCACTATGCATATTCCTGGGATCAAGGTAGTGACCTTCCCAGTAATCCGAGCCCATGAATACACATTTCTCCATAACTGTTCCGCTGCGGACCTTACCGCGCAATCCCACAATACAATCGCTGAACGATACACCGCTTACATCGGAAGCATCGCAGATTATCGTATTATTTATCCTGCAGTTGTCTATCCTTGCCCCGGGAAGAGCCCTTGCCCGTGTATACAGCGGAGAGAAACTTGTGTACATATCAAAATCCGGATCGGGACGAGCCATATCCAGGTTGGCCTTGAAAAAACTGGAAATGGTTCCAATATCGGACCAGTAACCATCGAACATGTATGAGGCCAATCTGTATGACCCTATGGCATTCGGTATGATCTCCTTACCGAAATCGATAACATCAGGTTCCTTCTCCAGTACCTCCCTGAGAATATCGGGAGAGAACAAATAAATCCCCATACTTCCCAGATACGGTTTTGAGGAGCTGGTTCCATCCTGAGTGCTCCTCAGCCCATCGAGCTCGTTTTCCGAAGGCTTCTCGCTGAATCGGGTGATAAGACCGTCACCGCCCACTTTCATAATACCAAGGGAGGGAGCATCCGCAGCAGTGACAGGTTTGGTTGCGATAGTGATATCAGCATTACTGTTTTCATGGCACCTGGCAAAGTCTCTGAAATCCATCCTGTAAAGCTGATCACCTGAAAGTATCAGAACCAGATCAGGATGCTGGCTGTTGATATACTTGAGGCTCTGTCTGACTGCATCAGCGGTTCCCTGGAACCACTCTCTGTTTTCATCAGTCTGTTCGGCTGCAAGAATTGAGACAAAACCGCTTGTGAACCTGTCAAACCTGTACGTTCGCGCTACGTGGGTATTAAGGCTCTCACTGTTGTACTGTGTAAGAACAAGCATGTGCCTGATCTGATCGTTTATGCAGTTCGAGATCGGTATGTCAATGAGTCTGTACTTGCCGCCTATCGGAACAGCAGGTTTGCTTCTGTCCCGTGTAAGCGGAAACAGCCTTGTTCCCCTTCCTCCCCCGAGAATTACTGCAACTATCCTTTTCATCTATCCCTCCTGGTTGATCCTGGTGTCATGCCGAGCGTCAGATGTTGTACAATCGCGAAGTTATCTGGTGCTCCTGCAAGGCACGGATAATGGCGCATAGCACGGCTTGTAACTGCATCCGTGGCATCGCAGGAGCATCGAAGAACGAACAAGGTACATCATTCGATGCCTGATATGACACTAATGCAATAGAATAATGACGCCTATGAGAGTCAAGGAGGCGGATGTGATCTATACTAATAGTAATATAATTACAAAGAATTTGACTTTTTTTAAAAATTTTGTATAATTTCTTAAAGTTATAGGAGGTTCGATATGGATATTGGTAATGCAAAGTGTCCCGACTGCGGAAAACCGATGACACCGGTTACCTGTGAATGCCAGCAGTGCGATATCAGGATGGAAGGGAAATTCTCGGTTTCCATTCTAGCCCAGCTCTCTTCATCAGACCAGGCGCTTGTAATCGCATTTGTACGCAGCTACGGTTCTATAAAGAAGATTCAGAAACTCCTTGACGTCAGCTATCCCACCGCGAGGGCTCGGATCGCTGATCTGATAAAGAGACTGGACTCAACTATGGAAGTAAGAAACAATTCAGAGAACCAGGTTCTGGAGAAACTGGAAAGCGGAGATATTTCTTTCTCTGAAGCGATGGAGGAACTATGATGCCTGCATGCATACTGCTGTTCAGAATAAGGAATTTCTTCATCCCGCTCCCCTGGTTCCTCGTATGGTGCCTTCTGGCACCCTTCGTTCTTATAGGATGGTTTCTGGGGCATATAGGACTGGTCTTTGACCCTGACAGTTATCCTATGCGCGCTGCCAGCGAATCGTGGAGAGTTCTGATGCTGCTGATAAACCTTCATGGAACCGAAGTGAAGGTAAATACCGGAGCTGAAAACATATTGATAAAATTCATTTAACCCGAAGGAGGAAGTACAATGAAGAACGATTCTCATAAAAAAGTCCTTGAAATGCTTTCGGATGGCAAGATCACAGTGGAGGAAGCCACAGCGCTTCTGTCAAAGCTTCAGGATCCTGACACAACTGATGATGAGATCATCGAGCCCGAATCCGGTGAAACCAGGAACAGAGTTCCAAAGTACCTCAGAGTAGTGGTTGATTCGGTCAACGGAGACAAAGTTAACGTAAGGGTACCGATGAGCCTTTTAAAGACAGGCATCAAGCTCTCTGCCCTTCTTCCCGGTAACGCAGCTGAAAAGATGAACAGTCATGGGTTCGATCTGTCTCAGCTCTCAAGCCTGGATGGGGATGAACTTATCGAAGCCCTGAGGGAACTCACGGTCGATGTGGAGAGCGCTAATGGAGATACGGTCAGGGTTTTCACCGAATAGATAGTATATTTACCTTTCCGCTTAAAGAAGAAAGGAAATACTCGTGAAAATAGCCCTGGCGGGAAAACCTGGCTGCGGCAGGTCCACTCTCTTCCGAGCACTTGCCGGCTCCCCTGAAACCGATTCCGGAAAACCTCTCACGGTCAAAGTACCCGACCACAGACTGGATTTTCTTGAAAGCATCCATGATCCGCTTAAAAACACTCATGCAACTGTTGTGTTTATTGATGTTCCTACCCCCTGTTTCTCCTCTGCGAATCTGGCTCACATCAGAAATGCAGCCGTACTTACGATAGTCCTCGATAATTACGCCCTGGGTGATACCGTGAACGATTTCAATGAGATCGAATCGGAGCTTATTCTGAACGATATGACCCTGTGTGAAAAAAGGCTGGCCCGTCTTTTCAAGGAGAGTAAAGGGAAAACCAGGGAAGCTGTTATTCTTGGAAATATTCTGAAACATATGGAGAACGGCAGTCCCCTTCGAGTTCTTGAGCTTGATAAAAGTGAGTCGGCAATCCTCTCTCCCTACGCCCTTCTTTCCCAAAAACCCCTGATAGCGGTTTCCAACAGAATGGGTGACCCGATCACTCCTGATGACGAGCTGTCCGCTGCAGTCTCGGAGCATGGCGGGACTCTTTTACCTGTTGACGCAGGATTCGAGCTTGAACTGACCGAGATCGATGAAAGTGAGCAGGCTCCTTTCCTCGAATCAATGGGCTATTCCGCAAGCGGACTCTCCCGCCTTATTCAATCAGCGTATTCTTCCCTGAACCTGATAGTCTTTTTTACCATCGGAAAGGATGAGACAAGGGCATGGCCCATCCGCAGAGGCTCAACTGCTTGGGATGCTGCGGGAGCCATCCATTCCGACCTGGCACGCGGCTTCATTCGCGCTGTTGTTGTGCCGTGGGAACTCTATCATGAATACCCCGACAAAACGCTCCTCAAAGAAAAGGGAGAACTCAGGATCGAGGGCAGGGATTACACAGTCAAAGACGGTGATCTTATAGAGATCCGATTCAACGTCTGATTCCGGAAGGCTCTCCTCCTGCGGGTACTTTCATTGAATGCTATGGATTGACACAACTTATCCGGGCAAGTAGCATCTGCAGGAGAATGTATTTAGGGGAGATATTCAATTGAATAAGATTGTAGTACATTGGGAGAACGGAGAGATCGGGAAAGGGTACTCAGCCGATTTCTCTCCAGTCAGGCCAACATTCAATCTGAATACACAGGATGATCCGTTATGTGTGGAAAAGATCAGCCTGAACATCCTTAAAGCGGTTTTCTTTGTGAAAGACTTCCAGGGGGATCGCATGCACGTAGACTCACATGACTTCAGCAAAGCCCCATCCGGCGAACACCACATTATCATTTCTTTCTACGATGGTGAAAAATTTTATGGGACCTCTGAAGCAGTTCACAGAGATCGTCCGGGCTTCTTCATCCACCCCATAGATCCCGATGCTAACACTATCCGGGCATTTGTCATCAACTCGTTCATTGAAAGTGTGATTCTCCCGGAGTAATCGCCTTTTCATCATCTCTGTACTTCAGGCACAGAGATGCTGTTCCGGAATATGGCACATTGATCGGACAGGATCAGCAGAAACTCCTCATTGTTCTGGCAACTTTACTCCATTCGTGTACTATCTGACTTATCTCGGCAGCACCCAGAAGTATCACACACTCCCAGTAGAGCAGGAAGAATGTAGCCATAACCCTTGCCAGAGCTCCATAGACCACTCCCCAGCCCGGGTTACTGATCACCCAGATGTATGTCTGGGTACCAAGACCTGTGAAGACTACCGCAATGAGCGTTGCAAGAAGAGCCTGTCTGAAACTGACCTTTCTGTTTGGAGCTGCTTTAAAAAGGGTAAAGAACAACAGCATAGTAAAGGAAATACCCAGTATCTGAGCCAGCCCCCCTCCAGTGAGGTGTCCGATGAAGGGCCATTGGGAGACGATGTCACCAACCGGGCTGTCAACAACAAGCCGGGCCATTGCTGAAAAGACAAGCGCGGAGACAAAACAGAGAGCTACGAGCAGTGCCAGAAAGAAATCGTACAGTTTCCCCAGAACTATATTGCGGCCTCTGGCTACTTCGAATACTTTGTCGAATGCGGTCCTTATTGTTCCGAACAGCCTGCTGACCAGCCAGAGAAGAAAAGCGAAACCCACAATACCGGGGATTCCTGCATTGCCTCTGAAAATCGCACTTTCGATATCGCTCCTCATGGAGTCGGGAATAAGAGGGTTTGCTGTATCGAGCCAGTTCGTCAGACCCTGCTGCAGCCCCTCATCCTCCTGGAATGCAAGACCGCTGAACGTGAGTATCATCAGACCAAGAGGAAGTACGGTTATCAGTACATTGAAGGAAATGGCCGCAGCCGAGAAGAAAACACTGTCATCGTTCCAGCGGTTGTAAAGCCTTCTTCCAAAGAATCTGATGAAGATCCATAATCTGTGCAGGTGTTTTCTTACCGACGCCGCCCGGAAACAAGAAAACACACGAAATGCTCCCATTCTGGCAGTCAGATTTACTCTACCGTTACGCTTTTTGCTAGATTCCTGGGTTTATCAACATCACATCCCCGGGCAACGGCAATATGATAAGATAAAAGCTGAAGCGGTATTACGCTCAGCAGCGGAATAAGCATGTCTGGTGCTTCCGGAACCCTGATGATCCAGTCTGAAACCGATTCGATATTGGTATCTCCTTCAGTGGCTATGGCTAGAACCCTTCCATGTCTTGCCCTCACTACCTGAATGTTGGAGATAATTTTGTCATAGGCTGCACCCTTAACGGCAATCACGGCGATCGGCATCATCTCATCTATCAGAGCGATGGGTCCATGCTTCATTTCAGCAGCCGGGTAACCTTCCGCGTGGATGTAGGATATCTCCTTAAGTTTCAGGGCACCTTCAAGTGCTACCGGGTAGTTTACACCCCTGCCAAGGTAGAGAAAATTTCTCGCGTAGGTGAATTCCTTGGCTATCTCAGCAATACTGCTGGAATTCTCAAGAATCTTTCTTACTTTATCAGGTATTGCCATGATCTCACGGACAAGCTCAAGCCCCTGCTTGCGATTTAAGACATGTCTGGCCCTTCCAAGGGCAAAGGCTATCAGGACAAGTGCCATAACCTGTGAAGTGAAAGCCTTTGTTGAGGCTACTCCGATCTCGGGACCAGCGTGGATATAAACACCGGCATCCGTTTCACGGGCAATGGTCGAACCGACAACATTCACTATACCGAGTGTTCGGCATTTCTTCTGTTTAGCCAGTTTCAGTGCGGCAAGCGTATCGGCTGTTTCTCCGCTCTGGCTGATCACTATCATCACGGTATCTGGTGACAGAACAGGATCTCTGTACCTGAACTCGGAAGCGTACTCCACCTGAACGGGGATCCGCGCATAAGCCTCAATAAGGTATTTACCTATTGAAGCCGCGTGCCAGGAGGTACCACAGGCAGTTATTACTATCCTGTTTATGGATCTCATGTCCTGCTCGGACATCTGCAGACCGCCAAGATGCGCCGTACCCCGATTCAGGTCCAGCCTTCCTCTGAAAGCGTTCGAGAGGGATTCCGGCTGGCTGTAGATCTCCTTCAGCATGAAGTGAGAATAACCTTCCTTTTCGATGTCCCTGATGTCCCAGTCTACATATTCTATCCGTTCACGTATCAGGGCTGGAGGACCGTTATCCGATTGAATCCCTTTGAGGTTCACTTCGATAACTTCGCCCTCTTCAAGATAGATCACATCCCTGGTGTGAGAAACAATTGCAGCAACATCACTGGCAACGAAATACTCCTTCTCACCAATACCGGCAACCAGAGGGCTTCCGTAACGGGCCGCCACAAGCGTATTCGGCTCGTCAGCGGAGAGAACAGCGATTCCGTATGCACCGTGGACCTTGACGAGTGCGTCTTTTACGGCGGTGAAGAGCTGCTTCCCCTTGGCGATTTCCCGGCTTATCAGCATCGGCAGCACTTCAGAATCGGTTTCCGATTCGAATTTTACTCCAGAGCTGATGAGTTCCTTCCTCAGTATATTGAAATTCTCGATTATACCGTTATGAACTACTGCTATCCGTCCCGACTGATCGTAATGGGGGTGAGCGTTAATAAGAGAAGGTTCGCCATGGGTAGCCCACCTGGTATGAGCAATACCTACTGTTGACGCTTCAGCATCTCCGGGATCTATGTTCTCGAGGTCACTTACCCGGCCTTCACACTTCTTGATAAACAGACTGCCCTTGTTCTGGAGCGCGTATCCTGCAGAATCGTAACCTCTGTATTCAAGGCGCTTCAGACCTGTGAGGAGTATGTCCCTTGCGGGTCTGTATCCAACATATCCAACTATTCCACACATACACTCTCCATTGCTTCGCGGAAGATACGATAATCCTTTTCAATGTAACTATTATCCCGGTTCTCCGCAATGAACCTGACAACAGGTTCGGTACCGGATGGCCTTATATGCATCCAGCCGCCCTCCCTGCCATACCACAAACCATCTCTTGTATCATCTGCAGGACCGTACTGCACTAACAGTTCCGCCTGCAGCTTCTCGAATCCTGTGCTGAGCGGCAGCTTCCTTTTAAACATAGTGTATGACGGGTAACTATCCGCCCACTCTCCAATACTGCAGTCAGGATTTTCTCTGAGAAATGAGACAGCGCAGGCCATTGCGACACCGCTGTCTCTTCCCGAGTGAAAATCACTGTCGATCACACCGCCGTTGCCCTCGCCGCCTGTGACTGCCCCGACTTTTTCCATTTCCTCAACAACGTTCACCTCACCCACCGGACTGCGGAACAGCCTGCAGCCGTGTCTGGAAGCGGCGTCCTCAGACAATCTGGAAGTTGAAAGATTAACGACTGCCGGTCCGGGTCTTACCGAAAGTATATAATCTATAGCCAGAGCCACAGTGTAATCCTCTCCAATAATTCTTCCATTCTCATCAACCAGAGCAAGTCTGTCTCCATCGGGGTCAAAGGCAAAACCTATATCAGCTTTCTCATCCATAACCGCTCCTGCAAGCTCAGTCATACTATCAACTGTAGGTTCAGCGATACGGGGAAAATCACCGGAAGGTGTCATTTCTGAATTGATAACAGTGTAATCAACCCCCAGTTTCTCCATCAGCATCGGGGCAAAAGATGCAGCGGCTCCGCCGGTAACATCAAGCACAGCCCTGAGGGGTCTTCCTTCACGCACAAGCCACGGAATCGAGAGTATACCATCGATATGTCTTTCCACAGAACCGGTCAATTCTTCAGGTATCCCTGCTGTTCTGTAGTCCGCATGCTTCATATCACGCTCAAGCAGCTCCATCAGGCGCTTCCTGTCCGCTGATCTCAGGAAAATACCATCAGACCCGATGAGTTTAAGAGCGTTCCATTCGCCGGGATTATGGCTGGAGGTAATAGCTATTCCGCCGCGAATTCCCTCGTTCATCGCTTCAAGCTGAACCGTAGGTGTCGGGACTATACCAAGAAGAATCGGGTCACAGCCTACGGACATCAATCCTGCGTTTACAGCGGCTTCTACGGCTGGACCGCTTCTTCTGGTATCTCTGCCGACGATAACAGGTCCGGCGCCGACAAGAACTCCGAACGCGGAGGCGAAATCGACAACATCAGTAATTTTAAGGGAAACACCGAAAATCCCTCTGATTCCCGATCCGCTGATAATTGGTTTCATAATTCTTCCTTTAAGGGGATCTGGAGCCGGCGAACGGAATCGAACCGTTGACCTGCGCATTACGAATGCGCTGCTCTGCCAGCTGAGCTACGCCGGCTCCGGAGCAATGGATATTATTGAATAATCCGCAGTTCGTCAATAATGTCAGAATATGGCCCCGGAGCCTCCGAACAGGCTCACCGGAAATGTAACGCAGAACTGAGAGCTTCCCAGATCAGCTTCCGCGGCAGGGTAGATCGACGATTCCTGGCCATTAATTATAGCGTTATCCGTCTTGAAACCAGCATAGGATCTTCTATATTCAAGCCTCCCTGAGAGGGGACCGGCAAGGACTACCTCAGCTCCGACCGAGAACATGAAACCTGCTGAATTTCCTTCCGCCTCGACGAATTCACCAAAATCATCTGTTCCGCTGTATTTGCCGGTTATGAAGACTCCTCCGGCTCCTGCGAAAAGGGAGAATCTGTTGAATACTTCGTACTTCGCCAGCGGCATGATCGAGATCAGAAACGCGTTCAACTCACCGTCCCATCCTATCGGAGAAGAATTCTTCCAGAAGTACTCGCCCGATATCCTGAAATCCAGTATTCCCGGCGCATCTACATCTACTGAAAGACCTACCGATGTTCCCGGTGTGAGAAATCTGTTTTCGTAGACGGAGTCCATCGGAGCAAGGTTAGATATCATCGGTCCCGCACTGATAGAGATGCCGTCGAAACCGAAAGCCTGTAAGGTACATAGCATAAGCAATGCAGCAGTGACGAATTTCATACTCCAGCTCCAGGAGCAAACTGCTTCTTTATATGGTTGAGCAGTCCTCCGTCCTTCAGAATCTCCAGCATCTCATCCGGCAGCGAAGGGAAAGTGAACACTCTGTCCCCCACTCTTACTTCACCGGCAACCGGATCAACCGTAACCTCAGAACCTTCGGTATAGTACTCGACCGCTTCGGGACTCTGGATAAGAAGAAGTCCCTGGTTCACAGCGCTTCTGTAGAATATCCTCGCGAATGATGAAGCTATTACAGCCTTCAGACCAATGTGTTTCAGACCCAGGGAAGGATGTTCCCTGCTTGATCCGCACCCGAAATTCTCACCTGCGATTATTATATCTCCGGCTTGAACGGTATCTGCAAAGGACGGATCGAGATCCTCCAGCAGATGCTCCTTTATCTCGGGACCTGTGGAGCAGGTGTATGTGTACTTTCCCGGAAAAAGCAGATCTGTGTTTATGTCTTTCTGAGGGTAGTGGAATACGTTCATTTTAGTACCTCCCGGGGGTCACATATCTTACCCGACAATGCCGATACGGCTGCCGTCTCAGGGCTGGACAGGTATATCTCAGCTTCCTTTTCACCCATTCTTCCCTTGAAATTCCTGTTTGCTGTAGATAAACACTTCTCACCCGGAGCAAGGGCACCCTGGTGCGCTCCGAGGCATGGACCGCAGCCGGGCGGAAGCACGACTGCACCTGCACTGACCAGATCCTCTACGATTCCCATCTTCATTGCCTTCAAGTACTCCGCCCTGGAGGCAGGGGCAACCAGCATTCTTACAGAGGAATGAATCTTCTCTCCTCTCAGGATATCTGCTGCGGTCTTAAGATCCTCAACTCTGCCGTTGGTGCAGGTTCCAAGGAATATCTGGTCGATCTTCATACCGGCCATTTCACCGACAGGCACAACATTGTCCACCTGATGAGGGCATGCTATGACCGGAACGATATTCTCAAGGTCGTACTCCAGTGTTCTGGCGTATTCCGCATCATAATCGCTCCAGATTGCGCTGGTAATCGGTATATCCAGAGCTTCATAGTATTTACTTGTAACTATATTGGCAGGGAACGCAGCGATTTTCGCTCCCATCTCGATCCCCATATTCGCGATGGTCATCCTGTCGCATATTCTGAGTCCGCCAACGGCGGGTCCGTTGAATTCAACGGCCATATAATTCGCTCCGCCGGCACCGATATCCCCGATGACAGTCAGAATCAGGTCCTTGGCGGAAACCCCGGCAGTAAAAGCGCCGGTAAGATCGATATTGATAGTCGGAGGTACTTTGAACCAGGTTTTACCGGTTATCCAGATACCGGCTGCTTCTGTTCTGTCTATACCAGTGGCAAAACAGTTGAACGCGCCATACGTGCAGGTATGGCTGTCACTGCCGACTACAATTGATCCGGGCTTTACCAGCCCCATTTCCGGCATGACCTGATGGCAGACGCCGGTTCCAATATCGTAAAAATTCGCTATGCCCTGTTCCCTGACGAATTCCCTTACCTTCCTGTGCCCTGATGCGTGCTTGCTGGAAGCGGCCGGAATGACATGATCAAGAACAATAGCAACCCTTTCGGGGTACCTGATTCTGCCGCCGGGAACGGTAGACTCGAACTTACCGATGATCGCCGAACTGTTATCGTGTGTAAGAATGTAATCCGGTTCGACAAATACTATTTCACCTTCTCTGACCTTCTTACCGGCAGCCCGGCTGAGAATTTTAATCGCAAATGTTTCTCCCATTTGACGAGCCTTTCTTCAATAATATTTATGCTCCTCTGATCGATTCAGTATACTACGAATTATACAATCTGTTCCGAGAGTAGTAACCCCGAACAGAAAGACTGTCGAAGAAGGGTTCGTATGAGATCAATTACGGGAAGAGATAAAGTAGCTGAAATGAGCGCCGACATACTTCAGGATGAGTCTAATCTATCTGGCGCATGGTGCGATGAAGCCGCCTGGCCTGAAAACACCGATGAAGCCGCGGAGTATATCAGAAAATGTTCTGAGACCGGAATAAAACTAACGGTTTCGGGCGGGTTGACAGGTATAGCAGGGGGGGCACTCCCGGATGGAGGCTCCGTTATATCAGCATCAGCCCTGAAGGATATCAGGCTTCTGGACAACGGCAACATATCGGTCGGCTCGGGTGTAACGATAGAAGAACTCAATTCCTTTGTCTCTGCAAACACGGAAGGCTTTTTCTACCCCCCGGACACCACGGAAGAAACGGCGTCCATTGGAGGCACGATAGCCACCAATGCTTCCGGAGCGGACAGTTTCCTGTACGGGGCGACAAGAAAATGGGTCGAAGGCCTCCAGATCGTGCTCCCGGACGGAAAGCTGCTGAATATTAAAAGGGGTGA
This sequence comes from Candidatus Fermentibacterota bacterium, assembly GCA_039714295.1. Classification (GTDB taxonomy): domain Bacteria; phylum Fermentibacterota; class Fermentibacteria; order Fermentibacterales; family JCC-6; genus Aegiribacteria. The sequence continues at coordinate 3,486 of JBDLJP010000005.1, read as the reverse complement.
GCATATCTTCGAGAACCTCACATACACCCACCCCGACCTCGGAACGATTCACCTTCCGTTCCTCAGTAAGGATCAGCCACCCAAGAACGCTGCAGGTTATTACATACATCCCGATATGGATCTGATAGATATCTTCATCGGTTCGGAGGGAACGCTCGGTTTTATTACTGAAGCCGAACTGAAACTGGCGCCCGAACCGGAGTACGTTATCGACCTTGCAGTATTCCCCGGAAATAAGGAATCCTTCTGGAAGCTCTACCGTTCAATCCTTCATGCCCCGGAACCCCTGAGGATAAGAGCTCTGGAAATGATGGATGACAGATGCATGGACTTTCTGAGGTCACATCCCGGTGAGCTGCCGCTTCCTCCGGCGGATGCTCACTTCTGCCTGCTTTTAAGAGCTGAAGCCGACAGCGATGATCATCTCGAGGAAACCCTTGTGAACCTTGATGAGATGCTTGTATCATCTGATTCAAGTCCCGAAACCGCATGGGGCGGCTTTGAACCCTCAGAGAGGAAGAGGATCAAGGATTTCAGACATGCTCTGCCGGAAGCGGTCAACCACTGCATCGCAGAATCAAGGCGGAAGTACCCCTCAATACACAAATTCGGTTCGGACGGAGCTGTCGAACTGTCCCGTTTCGAAGAGTACTTCGCACGGGTAACTGGTATTCTTGAGGAAAAATGCCTGCCCTTCGTCATCTTCGGTCACGCCGGGCAGGGACACATTCATGCCAACGCGATGCCGGAAAACCCACAGCAAATGCTCCTGGCAGACGAAGCCATGAGGGAAATAGCGAAAGCGGCAGTGGAAATGAACGGTACGGTATCCGCCGAACACGGGCTGGGAAAGCTGAAGCGCGACTATCTCAGGCTGATGTATTCGGAGGATGAGATCAGAGGGATGGAAGCCATCAGAAGGACTATCGATCCGCATCACCTGATGGGCCACCTCGAATCTTAGCAAAAGGTGTCAGGCACTAAACACTAAGATTTATTTAAGTATACGGGTATCATTTCCCTTGACACCATCTCATATCTATACTAAACTTAAAATACTGGGTTGATTACACCTTCATCAGACAATAAGAGTCTAAGATCGTATTTATATAGAATCTTCAGCAATACGCATCTCAGATGAAAGGATAACATCATACCACAGTTTTCTGCAATCCGGCTATTAATCGTGATACTATCCCTTATCTTCATCTCCACGGCACTTGCAGACACTCCATCGGATAACGACATTCCAACCCTTGCCATGATGCTGAGAGGCCCGGATCTGAATGTAAGTGACATCAATATTGACCTCCTCTGCAAACTGTCATGGCTTAATTTCGATGCTGTGAATTTCTCGGGATGGGCTGCTAATTCCGGCGGCCTCATGTCTTTCTGCGACAGCGTTGGAGTATACTTTTCCATCTGCCCGAACGAAATTATGCGGTACTTGAAGGCATGGGGAAATTCAACGTACAGGTACTGGTTTCGGAACAGCGATGAACTACTGACCTCCGATTCATGCTTTGCCAGGAGTAATGCTGCATTCGATTCAACTGCAGCTTATCATTTTATTGGTGATATCAGCCTTGCCATACCTGACAGCGTCAGTAAATACATAGATACTGAGAAATATCATATGCTGAGCTTCGGCATTACCGTTAACAATCCCAACACCCTCAGTGACAATGCTTGTGCCATGCGTATCGGCTGGATACGGCTTGAGGAGTCGGGAGAATGAAACGACTGACACAGATATCACTCTCTCTACTGATTCCTTTACTCATTCCGGGCATCCTCCGGGCAGGTTATGTATATCAGGGTTCATGGATAGGAGGACCGGGTGTTCCAGGTCCAGTTGTGGGTTACTGGAATGTTTTCTTCGATACGCAGTCAAACCTGGAGTGGTCGCTCGTCACCGGTAAACTTTTCATGGATATGTCCGTAACACCGCGTCCCATCTGTGGAGACTTCCCCGGCTGTAATTATGCCTTTCCAGCGGATATGGACGGAGACGGAGATATGGATGTATTGTCTTCGCAGGCCCAGACTGCAGGACTTTGTGGAGTAGTCTGGTTCGAAAACGACGGAAATGGGACTGGCTGGGATACTCATTATGTCAGTGGCGATTACCATATCCGATGTGCTTATCCTGGTGATCTGGATAATGATGGTGATATGGATGTGGTTGGAGTACATACGAATGTCGCATTTGGACGTATATACTGGTGGCGCAACGATGATGGTATTGGAGACAGCTGGACCAGGTTTACAATAGATGAGGATTTCGGTTCCCCCAAATATCTCTGCTTCAGTGATATCAACGGCGATGGTATTCTTGATGTTGTTTCATCGTCGGATAGTGGCCTTCATCAGATAGCATGGTGGGAGAGCAGCACAACACCACCCGATTCTGTGTGGGAGAAGCACCTGGTTTCAGCTAGTGTACTAGATGGTGAGGAATTGTTTACCGTTGATCTGGATCAGGACGGGGATATCGATATCCTTTGTGCCTGTCCGAATTATGCTTCTACTGTGGCTGTTCAATTATGGAGGAATGATGACGGTCTGGGAACTGAGTGGTCGTTTATCGAAGTCAACGACCATCCGGAAGGAGCACAATCCGTTCATGCGGCGAATATTGACAGCGATACTGATATTGATGTTATCTATTGTGAGGCTTGGCAGCCTCCCGGGTTTGTAAAAGGCTTCTGGTGCGAGAATCTTGATATTTCAGGCACTGACTGGGAGGAGCATGAGATATCGACCACCCTGGATGCTCCTTGGGGAGTCCATGCCGCAGATGTAACCGATGACGGTTACGTTGATGTTATTGTAGGTGATGTTGAGGGTTTCAAGTCGTATCTTTACAGGAACATGGATGGAGAGGGGAGTGAGTGGGCAACCTATCTTCTCGCGAGTATAGGGTTCTATGACATTGATGTTTCTGATTTCAACGATGACGGTCATACCGATATTCTTGCAGCAGGATGGTCCAAAATATACTGGTTCGAGCTTTCATCCTATCCCTCAGGATGGCTTGAGTCCTCTATCCTTGATGTGACCGGGTATCCTCAGTGGGACAGCATAGCCTGGACCGCGGAAGAACCGGCGGGAACCGATCTGTTCTTCCAGATAAAGAGCTCCAACGACTGGAAGAACATGGGGGTATGGTGCGACACCATATTCGAGCCGGGGAGCCTTGCCGGTTACATTGACAGTACCCACAGGTACATTCAGTACCGTGTCGGCATGACCACTGAGACCAGATTCGGGACACCTGTTCTTGATGAGGTGCGTTTCTACTGGAGCAGCATGGGCATCGAGGGGGGCTCTGGTGGTGAGGAGTTCGTCATCACTGCAGTTCCGAATCCTTCTGCTGGAGGGGTATCCATTGTGGTTCCCTCTTTGTATGCTGAGGACGTTGAGCTGTTTGTCTACGATATTTCAGGTAAGATTGTTCGTATAGTTTCCGAACGGAATGGAAAT
>JBDLJP010000004.1:0-21597 GCA_039714295.1 Candidatus Fermentibacterota bacterium | reverse complement strand
GTTACTTTGCGCCAGTACTGAGCTGTGTGTTGGCAGGATTTGGGATGATGTAGTATGCGCCGGCACCGAAAACCATACCGGAACCGGTGACATCTACCGTTCCTGTCTGCATGGGATCAGTTTCGAATGTCTCCTTGGCGTATCCTAAGTACCCCTCGATACGGAAGTCGGGGGATGCCATTGCTCCGACACGAAGCAGGTACATATCTTCCGTTGCAAGATAACCGTCTCCTTCTACATACCAGGGAACCTCTACACTGTTGAAACCTATTGAGAATCCCGCAAAAGCTGTCCCGGCAAAAGCAAGAAGACAGACAAGTAAAAAGACCCTTTTCATTACTCTCCTCCTCGTTTCAAGGGCAGCCAATTCCACCCCTGCAACAATAACTCAGAATAATTTTAACACATTGCAGGTCAGGTGGCAAGGTCTGCTGTCAGAGCTGGGCGGCAGCCTGCCAGAGGAGCATCATCGCGAGATCGCCCTTCTCCTCGCAGCAGAGATCTTTGCTTAGAAGAATAAGTCCCAGTTCCCTCCCTTCGGGGGATACTGTTATCAAAACAAACGATTTGTGGCTGGCGCCGGAGTCTACCCACCCGTACAGGTCCCAGCCTTCTGCGATGGACGATGCCTGTCCTGTTCCCATTTGGGGGTTTTCAAGTATATCCCTGACCGAAGACATGTTCATCCCTGAATGAATGATCCGGAGCGCCCGTGCGACATCCTCTGGTGTACTCATCGAGGGATCTGTTTCGGGAGCGCCGTCCCACAGAAGCTGGACATCATGCAGTTCCGTATCCGTCATGCCGTTTGAGGCAACCCAGGCGGACAGGCTTTCAAGACCTACAGACCACATCGCCCTTCCAGCTGCTTCTCTGTTACCGCGAAATGCCCTCCTGAATCTATCCGCCACAGTTTCTTCACGCCCGACAATAGCGTCAGGGGAAACAATGTCCTGCTGCATCAGCTCAACAACGTATGCCAGCATGAAAATGTCCGGATCGTCAAGGGGAAAGGCTCCGCTGCCGGTTGAAGTCAGAACTTCACCCGTCTGCAGGTCGATCACAGATGCAGTGAATTCCCCGCCTGTCAGTTCCTCTATTGCGGGTATTGAAGAGAGCTGGGTCTGAACAGTCAGCGTGGACAGGGGGGATGCCGTAAGTGCTAATATTCCGAGAAATAGATGTATCATCTTAATACCTTTCAATGTCTGTCTTTGAGAAATCCACTAATCTTTCGCAATACCTTTACTGTGAGATACGATAATGGTTCCATCGCTGTAATCGCTTTCGTGCCTGTTTCCCTCGTACACAATCGCCCTGATATAGTATTCATCCTCCGGAAACAGAGAACAGTCCCACAGGTAGCCGGAGGACTGAATCGAAAGGGAATCGGATATCTGGATCAGACCCGTTTCCGGGTTGAGATCCGTGTCTGCGAAAAGCAGTACACCCGTGTCAGAATATTCAGGTGCGCTGAGGGTCCATTTGATGATATAACTCCCGTCCGCCTGTGCTCCGCCGACTGGAGGATGGGTAACCGTAATTGAAAGACCGGAACCGAAGGGATCACTGCAGGATACGAAGAGGAAGATCAGAAATACGATCAGTGCAGAACCTTTATTCATAAAGCTCCTTGTAAGGAGATGTGACATAAGCTCCTGAAATGGAAATGGCGGGACATATTGCCCCGCCATTCCATAAGTTCTATGTCTGTTCTAGCTGGATTCGGTTGTGAACAGGTAGAGTCCTTCGATTGGCTGGTAGTCGTAGTAGAATACGATACCGTGTGCTGCCGGCTGAGTTGAGTGCTGAGGAACGGACTGTACGTATACCTTTACGAAATGACCGTCTTCAAGCTCGCAGAAAATAACGTCACCCGCAAGGATGTAACCGGTAACCCACCAGTTGCCGGTAGGGTATCCGTATCCGGTTCCAGCATCGCTCATGTCGGTAGGACGTCCGTTACCGAAGGGGGCAACATCGCCTGAGTAGAAGCCGCAGGGGCTTTCGGTCCATCCGCCATCGTAGCAGTAGATATCAAAATTGGTTGAAGAAAGTACCGGAACTGTCAGTCCGGCGGATTCTCCGAAAGCAAATCCTGAGTGCTCATCTACCGGAGCATGGTTATCCCAGATGGTGTAGGTTTCGTTGATCTGGTTGGGCATGGTGTTAACTTCGTTGGAGTTTGCCGAGGAAGTGTCAGAGCCCTTGTAAGCGGTTACAACATAGTATCCGGCGGAAGGCGCGACGTGGGTGAATGTTACTCCCGTTACATCGCCTACTTCTGCCCATGTACCTGTTGATGTTGCCTTGAACCAGACCTTGTATCCGTCAACGTCTGAAACTGCTGTCCAGTTAACAACAACGTCCTGGCCAGCGGAAGCTGTGCCAATTTCCACACCGGTTACCGGTGCCAGGGTGCCTCCGGGACCGACAGGATCGTCTCCTGCGCAGCCAGCCATCAGGATGATTCCGGCTACAAGTACGATAAGTCCAAGTTTTTTCATGGATTTTCCTTTCTGTTTCAGTTCATTACAGTTCTGTTTCGAACACAAGAGCAAAATAAACCTGCTGCTTCGGTATGTCAATTAAGCTGATTTTCATCGTCGCCGCTGCTTTCTCCCTCCTCGGAAAGCCGTTCCTCAATGAGCCTCAGCGCCTCTTCTGCCGCAGATCTCACATCGAGCGAATTGTCCATCGCAAGTTCCTCCAGTGTCACGATACCGAGCGGATCACATATTTTACCGATCGATACTGCAGTCTCCCGTCTTATCCTGCCGGACGAGTCATGCGCAAACGGCAGGATTACCGGCAGTGATTCCGGGTTTCCGATCGATCCGAGAGCCTTGACTATTCCTGTGGCGCGTCCTGCGGGTAAGCTGTCTGCCGGGTTAGTCAGTAACCGCTCAAGCGGAAGTCTTGCTCTTTCGTCCTCCAGTTTTCCAAGAAAATAGATGATATTTCCTCCGTTTCTAACCGGTATGCTGTCAATTCTATTCAGCATATTCAGGAGAAGTTCCATTGAACAGTCAATATTTTCCTTGAAAACTTTTTCCATGGCGCGGCTTGAAAGTCCGCTCAGGGTGCCCATATGATTCTCGATAAGATATCTGACAGCCTCTTCCCCGCGCGCCGCCAGCTCGGAACGGTGGGCGTTTACCTTTTCATTCTCAGGGCCGACAGCCCATTCCGAAGCGACGGAAAAGAGCGAATCAAGATCAAGAGATTCGGGATTCCCGACCGGGTCCTGCGGATTGAGTCCTCCGGGAGTAAGATATGGAAGGTCGATACCTGCGCCGTAATCTCCGGACAGCCATCGTGCAGAGTCGGACCCGGAGCCCAGATAGATATCATGATCCGCCAGATCGATGAAAATCCCCGCTCCGGACGACCCTCTTGCCCAGCGGGCTTCTCCCTGTCCTCCTCCCCGCACGCAATATGTATCATTCCCCTCAAGGTCGATGAAAATAGAGGCGGAGTTTGTCAGGGAGAGGGATTGCCCTCCGTCCGAGCAGTACCAGTCGTTACCGCCGCCGTCGAGAAGAAATCCGGTTGAAAGATCATGTGCGCTTCCCTGGGCAGGTCCGTTTCTTGAGAAGTAACTGTCGTCACCATCACCGTCCCACAGGCATCCGGACGCAAGATGAATCCCGGATCCCTGACTGTACTGAGCAGCCGAGTAGGTATCCTGCCCGGATTCATCGTACAGCATTCCGAGGCTGTAAAAGTATGAGCATCCCTGACCGAACACTTCTGCTCTGTAAGTATCGTTCCCTTCTCCGAAGTCCGCCATAAGCCCGATACCCCCGGCAATCAGCGGTCTCAAACCCATTCCGAAACCCTGTGACATGGCCTGGTTGTCATCCGGCAGAAGCGGTTCGTGTGCGTACCGGAAGCCGGCGAGAGAACAGTCGCTGCCGCTCATGTCGGCAAGTATGCCGGAACCTGAGGGACCTCCGAGACCCTGCCCGAACATATCAACCTGCCTGAAATCATCACCTCCGCCGTCGTACAGAATCCCCGTGCCCAGGCAGCCGGCTCCCTGGCTGAAGGTACCGCCCCTGAAACAGTCATCACCCTCCAGGTCTATAAGAAAGCCGAAACCCATTAAACCGGCGCCCTGTGAAAAATTTTCAGCCCTGTAGAAATCATTCCCTTCAAGATCGATCACTCCTCCGAGCCCCATGAGACCGCATCCCTGGCTGACGGGAGTTGTGCTGGAATATATGTCGTCTCCATAGAGGTCTATTACCACAGCAATTCTATTCCCCCGGGGTCCTGCGGCTCCTCCTATACCATTCCCGTAATAATCGTTTCCGCCGATGTCTATGATCAGCTCGAACGGGCAATCCTCCGTATATGTGTTATTCCCTTTCCCTCCGATTACCCACCTGACCGGGCCCTCAAAGGAGTACGATGCAGTTGTTCCAAGCACACCCGGAAGGGTAACCGGCAGCTCATCCGGCCATTCTGCTTCCCGAAGTCCTTTTGCTGCTGCAACGAGTTCCCCGGGCGGAATGCTTACTTCAACGCGGCTCCGTTCAAAAAGCGCTGCCAGCGTATCCATCTCCATGTCGCCAGCTGCAAGAGACTCAATATTCCAGCTCTCCATCACCCTATCCCAGTCAAGAGGATCGTTCTCGTTCAGCCAGACAGCGGGTATTACCGTGATCAGAGAATCAACCGTCTCCCGCTCCATACTTTCAATCGAAGTCAGTATTTGCGAATCGGCTTCCTCAAGCAGGCGGATAATTTCAAGAAGAGCTTCCCTCCCGGCAATATCCGCTTCTGAAAACCTGTAATCGGTCAGCATTTCAAGACGCTCCTCAAGGATAACAGGGATTTCCTCCACATGCTGGATCGCTCTTAACACTGTCGAATCAGCCAGGTAAACCGATGTTATCCAGTGCCGGTCAAAGTCCAGCTGCTCCCGATCAAGGTTAAGTGTGTCCATGGCAAGCGCCATCGCGGAATCGGCTTCCGGCGGCAACTGTTCTCCGGGCTGCAGCCCGGAAGCAAGTATGGTGGAAATAAGCATGATAGTTACCGTCATTGTAATTGCCTTTCAAATGTTTGCGTCTGGTCTTTGTATCTGTCTGAGATAACATTGCAGGAGATTCTCAACAAGTCTTGCGGTTTGACTATCAAATATATCGTTAATAGCTTTGGTTCAGGATTGGGGGCGGCCCGGAAATTCCGGACCTGAGAATTACACCCCTTGAACTTGACCCGGGTAATACCGGCGTAAGAAAATCCGGAGGTCTTCATGAAACCCGCAGAGATAACCTGCAGCGGTCTGACTGCCGTCAGAAACAGCAAACCGATGATCCATCACATAACGAATACCGTCGTTATGAATTTTACCGCAAACGTGACTCTTTGCCTTGGAGCATCCCCAGTTATGGCGCCCTGTATCGAGGAATCCCCCGAGATGGTGCAGTTCGCCGGAGCATTGCTTCTTAACACAGGCACACTTGATCCGAATCTTATCGGGAGCATGCTGGCAGCGGGAAGAGTTGCGAACGAACTCGGAATACCTGTAATCTTCGATCCGGTTGGAGCAGGTGCTACCGGGCTCCGGACGGATTCTGCGAAGATGATCGTATGTGAACTTGATATCACCATCATCCGGGGAAACGCCGGAGAGATACTTGCGCTGTCAGGCGCGGACGGAAGAGTTCGCGGTGTGGATTCGATGGATTCAGTTGAGGGGCGTATCGACCATCTATCATCGTTTGCGGCGGATTCGGGCAGCGTGATCGCTGTTACTGGAGTCCGGGATTTCGTTACCGATGGAAACCGGACCGCCGGAATAGATAACGGTCATCCCATAATGGGAATGGTTACCGGAACCGGATGCTCCGCTACAACTTCTGTCGCGTGTTTCGCGGCTGCTGCGGAAGACCCTTTCAACGCTGCGGTGGGCGGGCTTGCCGCCCTGGGCATCGCGGGGGAGGTTGCCGCTGACGCATGCGCAGGTCCCGGCACTTTTGTCCCCTGTTTTCTTGACGCTATTTCGAGCCTTGACAGCGATATCATCGAAAGCCGCATCAGAGCGGAAATATTCTGATGACCCCGGAGCAGCTCTCGGTCTATCTTGTAACCGATCCGGTACTGTGCGGCAGCAGAGGCGTGGAGGAAACCTGCAGGCTTGCCCTTGAAGCGGGAGTGAGGGCTGTGCAGCTCCGGGATAAAAATGCTTCAACCCGGGAGCTGATTCGGCTGGCGGTTATCCTTCAGCATCTCTGCGCAAGGTATGAAGCCCTGTTCATTGTGAATGACAGGGTTGACGTTGCAATGGCAGCCGGAGCAGACGGTGTTCATCTGGGGCAGGATGACATGCCTGTTGCCCTGGCAAGAAAACTTCTGGGAACTGATGCCGTGATAGGATCCTCCGTCAGATCTCCCGCAGAGGCTGAATCCGCGTGGCGGGAGGGAGCCGATTACATTGCGGCGAACCTTGTTTTTCCCACCGATACGAAAACAGATCTGGGCGAACCTCTGGGAATCGGTGCTGTTCCTGAACTGAAAAAGGCTACCCCGCTGCCCCTTGTTGCCATAGGAGGAATTAATCCATCCAATGCGGGTATTGTCCGGAGGGCCGGCGCTGACGGAATTGCCGTTGTGTCCGCGATAATGGCGGCGGAGGATGTACCTCTCGCGGTGGCTCTGTTGTTGGGGACGTAGCACACTTCTTCAACTTATGGGTGCTATTAACACGGATATGTAATATTAAATCCTGAAATCGATTCCCGGAAGGTAGTTGTCAGGAGAAGTCTGAGGATCCTGAACCCACCCGTTCTCAAATCCCAGCTCTTCGAGTATTGCAGCAACCTGCGAGTATTCCTCCGGTTTCAGCTTTCTTGCGAGTGAAGGAATTCCCGGAGCCCTGTGGGCAGGAAAATACTGAGACATCAGACTAACAAAGACATCGTTTCCAAGCTCTTCCGCTATGAAACGAAGTACTTTGCCCGTTCCGGATATCCCTTCGGGAAGTACAAGAAGACGGATTATCAACCCGCCTGTACCAACCCCGGACGAATCTGTCCGAAGGGTTCCCGCCTGTCTGTGCATCTCTTTGACGGCTTCTCTGGCTATCCGGGGATAATCCGGAACATCTGAGTAGATGTTCCCGTACCCGCTGTTCCAGTATTTGAAGTCGGGAAGGTAAATATCCACGATACCATCAAGCAGAGAAAGTAATTCCATCGAATCGTATCCGTTTGTATTGTAGATGATCGGCAGTCTGAAACCCTTTTCCGCTGCCAGAGCCAGAGCTTCGAACATCTGAGGTGCGTAGTGAGTAGGGGATACAAAACCTGCTGTGGGACATCCCTGCTTCTGGAACTGAAGCAGTTTTTCAGCAATTTCTTCTGTTGAGCTGCTCCAGTCTGAAGCGGTACTGCCTTCAGGCTGGCTGATAGAATGGTTCTGGCAGAAGACGCATTTCATATTGCACCTCCCCAGAAAGATGTTTCCCACACCGGTATCGCCGGTAAGAACCGGCTCTTCTCCCCTGTGCACACAGGAAGAGGCAACTTCAGGGAGTTTCCCTGCCCCGCAGTAACCCCTTTCTCCTGTCAGCCGGTTTACTCCGCATTTCCGTCCGCACAGACTGCACTTTGAAAGAAGGTTCCTCAGTTGTCGAATTCTTGAGGCAAGCTCTCCTCTTTCAAGCAGTTTAAGGTAGCCCGGTCTGTCCATTATTCCATTTCCGCGGCAAGTACCAGTCGGTAGAGCCTGTTATCTCTCAGAAGATTCTCGTGGGTATCGAATGCCTGCATCTCTCCTTCATGAATAAAAATAACCCTGTCACTCCTTCTGACTGTTGCCTGTCTGTGGGAAACAACCAGTACGAGAGCGTTTTCCCTCGCTGCCGCAAGCTCCTGCCAGAAGAACTCTTCCTTTTCCGCATCCAGCGCTGCCGTACAGTCATCGAAGAGGAACAGGGATGGGTTCCCCGCAAGAGCCCGAGCAATTGCGATGCGCTGCTTCTGTCCGCCGCTGACCCCGACACCGCCCTGACCAAGAACGGTTTCTACTCCGGCTTCAAGTTCCGTTCCATCCAGTCCTGCAATCCGCAGAGAGTTCGAAACAGCTTCATCCGATATCTCCCGGCCCAGCCTGACATTCTCGCCAACCGATTCGCTGAATAGAACGGATTCCTGCGGCACATAACCGGTTTCTGATACAAGATAATCTTCAGACAGCTCTTTAAGATCAGTACCGTTGTACAGAATTTTTCCCTCGGTGCAGGGAAGCTGCCCTGTAAGCATCTTCAGAACGGTGGTTTTCCCGCTTCCCACCTCACCTACCAGCGCAAACATACCGGGACTGCTTAGCTGGACATCCAGCCCGCTGACTCCAGCATCCGTACCGGGGTATCTGAAGCCTGCTGACTCCAGCTTCAGGCTTGATACTGCGCCTTCTCCTTCAGTACCTTCCCTGCGCTCCGCATCGGGATACTCCAGTATTTCCTTCTCTCTATCTATTGACGTAAACGCTTGTCTTGAAGTTACAAAGAGATTAGGAATGTCCATCATCGGTGCCAGAAGCATATCGAGATAAACGTAGAAAGCGTAAAATTCCCCTATACCGATACGATTCTGGATAACGAACAATCCTCCGATACCCATCACAGTAACTTTCCCCACCTGACCGATAACGCTGTACACTCCGTGAAGAAGCATTACCAGACGTGTAATGGACAGGTCTATGTCCAGCCTTTCATCCAGCAGGCCTCGGAGTCTGCCTGCCTGTCCCTCCTCCGCATTGTAAGCCTTGATAATGGGAATGCCGGCAAATGTGCTGTCCAGAAGACTGCTTGTATGACTGGTTGCTTTTCTGCTTGCCTCTACCTTTTTTCCCAGTCTCTTCTCCACCCGGGTGAATATCAGAAACATGACCGGAAGCGGAACCAGCGCTATCAGTGTCAGCTCCCAGCTCATAAAGAACATTACGCCCAGGCAGAACAGCAGCCTTGAGGATGATTCAAGCGCCCTGAAAACAGCAGAGCAGCTGAACCAGGCTATTCTGGGATAGTCCACTATATCATCGGTAAGCCTTGTAGTAAGGTCGCCCGGTCTGAAAGAATTCCAGAATCTGAAATCCTTTTTCATCAGACTGGTGAAAACCCGGTCTCTTATATCAAGACCCAGTTTACTGTTAAGCCAGGCTCTCGCCCCCGGATACAGCCCGGCAACGAATCTGGCGAACACCAGTACCGCAAGAACCAGCATTATCTTTCGGAATTCGCTGCTGCCTCCTGCATCTCCCAGAACCTGCTGTACATTATCCAGCAGATAGCGGAACACCAGAGGGAAACTCAATGCTACAGCACTCGACACCACGGTGAATAACGCCAGCACAATCAGGTGTTTCTTATGAGGCTTCCAGAATCCGATTATCCATTTCAGATATCCCCGATACTCAGGCATTTGAAACCCCCTGCAGCTGAAGACGGCAGAGACCGGCATAGATGCCTTCAAGCTTCAGCAGCTCCTCATGTGTTCCCTCTTCGGCTATTACCCCGTGCTGCACCACCAGAATCTTTGAAGCATGCGCAACCGTGCTGAGACGGTGAGCGACTACAAGCGCGGTCCTGTTTCTGATTATAAGATCGGTCGACCTCTGAATCCGTTTCTCCGTACCCGGATCAACCGAGGAAGTGGCCTCATCCAGAACAAGTATGTCAGGCTCCTTAAGAACAGCTCTGGCATAGTTGATCAGCTGACGCTGTCCCATTGAAATATTCAGCCCGCCTTCGCTTATACTGCCGTCCAAACCCCCGGGAACAGCCTCCAGAATATCTTCAGCCTCTATCGTCGAAAGAGCATTCATCTGCTTTGATATTGGAATTCCTTCCCTGAAAACCGTCAGGTTCTCGGAAAGAGTTCCCGAAAACAGGTTGACATTCTGAAGAACAAGCCCCAGCCTGTTTCTCCAGGCACTCAGGCGGAATTCCCGTATATCGATACCATCTATAACGATCCTGCCTTCCGAAGGCTCGTAGAATCTCATCAACAGGCTCACAATCGTGCTTTTTCCCCCACCGCTGGAACCCACCAGGGCAACCATGCTGCCTCTGGTCAGGGTGAAGCTGACGTTCTTCAGAACCCAGGCACCTTCGGGATATCTGAACCAGAGGTTTTCAAAACGGATCTCTTTCCACCCTTCGGGAAAATATTCATCCTCCAGATGTCCGTCCGGGGTGAGTGTTTCCGTAGCAAGAATATCAAAAAGCCGCTCAGCTGAAGCCGCTGCCCGCTGAACCATGTTCAACGTCTCGGAAAACATCACAACCGGTCCGAAAAGGCGTCTTGTATACTCTACGAACATGACTACCGTACCAACGCTTACAACACCGGAGATAACTCCCGTTCTTCCTGACAGAAGGATTACCATAACAGCGAGTATCTCGCAGCTTCCCAGAAAGCTCCAGAATCCATACTCCCAGAAGTAGGCTTTAACTTCCCTGTTCAGAAAGCGCTCCCCCTCGATATGAATTCTGCGCGTTGCCATCCCTGTTGCGCCGAATACCTGCAGAATCGGTACAGATCTGACGTATTCGGCTATGAACCCGGATATTCGCGCGTAGGCCGACCTGACTTTTCTGTAAAGTTTCCTCATTTTCTTCAGAACCGGCACAGTAAGCAGCGCCACAGGCAATAAAAGGAAAATGATCCATTTTGTTATTTCAGCATCGGCTGCCAGCATTATCCCGAGAGTCCCGAAAACCATTGCCACGTTTCGCAGCAGCGCCATTGAAACATCGCTGAAGAGCATTCGAACTCGTTCCGAATCGCTTTCAACCCTGGCCATCAGCTTTCCTGTGGGATTACTGTCGAAGAATGAGAGGGAGAGGGAAAGCATATGGCGAAAAACCTTCTCCTTCAGATCCCTTACCACGGAAAGACCCACTTTTGTGGTTATCATCACCTGCAGATAGGACATAACCATGGCGAATGTGAATGCTCCTGCAAACAGAAGCGAGTAGAGTACTATATCCCGCAGGGATTTGTCAGGAATTGCCGTATCGATAACCATTCGGAGGATAAGAGGTCCTGTAAGCTCTCCCGCAACGGAGAGGAACAGCAGAATGGTGGCGACCGCAAAAGCTTTTCTATGCGGCCTTAGGAAGGGATATATCTTCCTTAAAACTTCAAAAGTGGAAGTTTTCCTGATCGAAGAATCATCATGTGTGTCATCAAAGTGAAAGTGCATCTCATTATCCCTGTAAAACCGGGTTATCCCGTGATCAATATCTGTTCTTGAAACTGATTAAAGTCCGCCCTCTGCGGGGCAGGAGGTTTTTGAACTACCGAAACAGTCTTTTGATCCTGGTCATAATGGTGCCCTTCGATTGAGTAGAGAACCGATTAAATATTCACTTTTCTGAGAATGTCAAGTAAGGAATGTCGTTTTCACGTCAAGAATTACGGTCTGTTACCGCCAGCGTATCGCTCTACCAGCTTTATAAGCTCCGGGAGTTTTTCCGGGTCACCTATGAGAACTCCCGTGGGGCCCGGTCTCCCTTTCAGAGCGAAAGTGATCTCGTCAGTAACAAGAGATTCAAGCTCTTCATTATCCTTCTCGTCCCGACCCACAAGACATACGGTATCATCAGAAACTCTGAATATCCGACCGTGTCTTATCAATCTGGCATTTCCTGCGGTGAACAATCCGGGGATCTCCATAAGAATCCTCAGCCTGTCGCAGTAATTCGGATCGGTGAGAAGGCACCCCCCACCGGGGTTGATATATTCGATCCCGTACTTCTCCGCGAGCTTCATCTGCGGCTTTCTCCCTCTTCCCGAAATGTCCAGCAGCAGCTCCCTGTTTATCAGTCCTCTGCTTTCCGGGTTGGTCACCTTTAGAAGCTTTGCCGATAGCGGCCGCAGAAGCAGTTCGGGATAACCGGACAGACGGGCAACCCGATTAAGGGAGTTTTTGCTCTGTGACATGGGACGCTGTCCGGCAACTTCTCCGGAGAAGATGAAATCGTACCTCTCGGCAGATGCTATATCTCCAAGGATTCTGAACATCCCCGCATGACAGTCTATGCAGGGGTTAAGATTTTTTCCGAACCCGCTTGGAGGATTCTTAAGCAGAATCATCATTTCAGCGGTATAATCGATCTCCCTCCATGGAAGAGCCAGCTGTTTCGCCCCCCGCTTTCCTTTTTCAGATGAAAAATAGGGGCTGGTGAAAGAGACCAGTTCCACCTCTACTCCCTGTGAGGCCAGCAGAAGGGCCGCAAGCATGCTGTCAACTCCGCCTGAAAACGCTCCCAGTGCTCGTACTACGCCCATTTCGTGTGTGCGCCCT
This sequence comes from Candidatus Fermentibacterota bacterium, assembly GCA_039714295.1. Lineage (GTDB taxonomy): Bacteria > Fermentibacterota > Fermentibacteria > Fermentibacterales > JCC-6 > Aegiribacteria. The sequence continues at coordinate 9,270 of JBDLJP010000004.1, read as the reverse complement.
CCACTATTTGCCAGTTATTGCTTACTGCAAGTGCTCTCAGTTTCCTGTCCGGGCATACGGCAACCGGACAGCCGCATTCACTCAATACGAACCTGTCGGCCCAGGAATCTCCCGCGGCTGCGCAGTTCACCGGATCAATCCCTCTCTGTTCGCACATTCTCCGCATAAGCTCCGCTTTATTCTCCCCCCAGGGGCGCAGACCGGTCAATCGTCCGGAGAAGCTTCCATTCACTATTGCGGGGCTGCTTGCCTGAACAGTATCTATGGAAATCCCCTCAGCTATGCCGGCAGCGATATAATCCAGGGTGGCGGAGAGGAGAACCGTTTCACATCCGGATTTCCTCAGTTCCCGTATGGATTGTAGCGTCCAGTCTCGAAGGGAGTTCTTCAGGAGTGTCTCCGCACATATCGCCGCTTCCCGTTTTGCTGCCTCGGGGGGAATCCCCGTCAGGTAATTCCTGTTCCATCCCTTTCCCTCCCGAATTGTCCGTCCGGGACTGCGCAGATAGAAGAAAAGGAACCTGATGAAAGTCGATGGAGACAGTATCCCTGCCGAAACAAGATGTTTCAGAAAGAATTTCTCCGAAGATGTTGACAGAAGCGTTCCGTCAAGATCCACAAAGTACATTGCGGGAACGGTTCCATCTTTCATTCTTACTAAATCCACAGTGCTCTCTATTTCTAGACCAGCGGCGGCGCTATCCTTACTCCGCGTCCGGAACCCGGTGTATTGTCGAACACAGCTGTTATGTGGACCAGTATCCCTGCGTACAGCTTCGGAAATTCTCCGTGGAAGAGTGTGTGAGCCATATTCGTATACGTCACGATGTCATTCGCGTAATCCCCGGCTTCAGTGTCTCCGGGGGCAACGAGCTGCCCGATACCTCTTACTTCGTATGATTTGTTGTCCAGGAATACCAGTGAAGTCGTAGGGCGTTCCATAAGATTAATAAATGTATGGGTTTCAAATTCCGGGGTGCTGTAAAGCTCCAGTGATATCATCTTTGTCAGATCAAAATTAGCAGCATTGGAGTACAGGTTTATCAGATAATCAAGCCTTGGTCCCATTCCCCCGGACATTAACTCTTCCATCTCGGCTAGAAGATCCTTGATTATTTCCCTCGAAGGGCACAGTCCCATTCCCTTGAACGCGTTGTTTATCTCAAGTCTACTGTCCGCTCTGCTTCCGCCCCAGGTCGCCATTGCAGCATTGTGGGGTCCCGCAAGGGAAGGGGGAGAGCCACCCTCTCCGCTGAACATCATGGATATGTTTTCCAGTACTTCCAGGCGGCCTGCAAGATTCCAGTCCATAAACGGCTGGGGCAGCTGCAGTGTGGAGTATTCCTCCCAGGAACCATCGATTAAAGCCCTGATGATTCCTTCAGCTTCCCGCGAAGCGTCAACTGTGGATTGTCTGAATGTGCCATCGGTCCAGAATTCTTCCGTTCCCTGTTCCCACTCCCCTGCAAGCGCTTTTCCAGCCATCGAGGAGAGCAAAACGGCTCCTCCCAGCTTACTTGCCTTTCCCAGGAACTGCCTTCTGTTGAGTTTTTTTCCGGATCTTTCTTTTTTATCCAAGTTTCTTCCTCCTGCCATTACTTATAGCACCATCTACTCAGTATATTACCGCTTCTCAGACAGGAGGAAGATTGTCCAAAATACTCGATGCCGCAAGTGCCGGTGATTACGATGCCCTTACAGACCTGCTGCTGGAATCCCTTGACGGAGACACTTCATACGATGAGGTGACTGACGCTTTTACAATTCTTAAGAACAATGGTGAACATGACCTCGCCGTAGAACTGCTTGACCTTGTCATTACCGAGAAGGAAACCGAGGCAGAAGATGCCTTCCCGGCTTTTCTCCATAAATCGGTGGAGCTTTTCAGAAAATCAGAGCCTTTGAGGAAAGCGGTTGTTGAAATGCTCAGGGATGACTATCTGATGTTTCAGCCCCTCGAGCGTTTTCTGCAACTCAGCGGACTCAAAGATGAAAACGCCGATGTACAGTCATCATGGCAGGCTTTTAACTCGCTTATGAAGTACGATAAGGGGGGCTATCTGTATCACAGCACCTTCGGCGTCGGACAGATCACGAGGATGAGCCGGACACATGCAACCATTGATTTTCAGAAGGCTCAGAACCATGATATGAAACTTAGCGTTGTCCTGGAATTCACAAGACCGATCGCTTCCGATTCCCTGGCAGTCCTCTCCTGGAGGAATCTGGAAGAATTTTCCTCTTTATTCAGCAAATCCCCTTCTGAATTCCTCTCCAGACTGGCGAAAGAACCTCTTGAAAACCCCGGAGAGATCTGCATTCACGATCTTCATGCTATCTTCTCGAACTCTGTATTCACTGTCACGGAAGCATGGAAAATTCTCAAGAAAGCATCGATTTCAACCGAAGGCTTCCTGGATCTGGGTGACCGTATCGTTCTACTCGATGAAAATATGGAGTTCCTTGATCGCGCGGGAAAGATAATAGCGAGAAAAAGGGAATCAGTCCGGGAAAAGGTAAAGCAGATTAAGGCTCTGCTGAAGTCCTGCGGTACTGTATTTCCCGAGGGGCTGACATCCCTGCTGGAAGAAGTGCGCAATATAAACACACCGGAAACCGGTTCTCTGTTTGAGTTGTGCTGGCTCCTCAGCAACAGAGGCAAGACAGATGCATTCTCTGGTATGAAAGGTGTATATCTTGAGAACACTGCTGCCAGAGCGGAAAGAGCTCTCGGAGAAATAACCTCTCCCGCATGCAGAAAAGAATACCTTGATCTCTTTTTCTCTGCGGAAACCGATCGACAGGAAAAAATCAATCTGCTCTCAGAACTCAGACGCCCGCTCTGGGAGCGTGCTGCTGCCTTTCTCGAGAAATCCGACCCAGAACTCCTTCAGGAGTGTATAGGAGAATATCTATCGAAACCTGCTGAAACTGACCGGTTCCTCTGGACGCTTGCGTTTCTCGCTGCGCGGGGGGACGACCGGGACGACAGCCTCGGAGAGAACCAGACGGGTCTTTTCCTCGATTACCTTATTTTCTCCTCCGCTGATACCCAGAAAAAGGTGATCAATCTCCTTACCGGCCCGCTGAAATCAAAACTGGACAGTTATCTTTCCTCGATCGACACGAGGAAACTCAGTAATTACCTTGACAATTTCAGTACCAGCGCCACAGCTCAGAATGAGGGGCTCTGTCTCTTTGTCGGAAGGGAACTGTCTCTTAGAAAAAGTTCAACCATCCCAAAAACGGTAAAGTCGCGTTTCTGGGAATCCGATGCTCTTTTTTCCAGTCTTGAAGCTATAGAGCGGCGTGAAGCCGACTGTCTCCGTCTGAAGCAGACAGACATCCCTGCGGCGGCTGAGGCCATCGGAGAGGCTGCTTCTCACGGAGATCTATCCGAAAACGCGGAATACGCCGCAGCGATAGAGAAGAGAGACCTGCTGCTGGACAAGCTTAACAGATGGATGAAGGAGCTCCAGAAGTACAGGGTGTATCCTGTCGATGAAATTACTCCGGATGTCGTCAGTCCGGGCATGAGGGTACAGCTCCAGGAAAGCGGCGGGTTGGAGACAGTGCAGACTATTGATATTGTGGGCCCTCTGGACGCAGACCCCGAGAATGGCAGAATCAATTATTTAGCGCCCCTTGGAAACATTCTTCTGGGTAAAACCGTCGGAGACATTACCGCCCTTCCGGGTGATAACACCAGGGAGTGGAGAATTGTCTCCCTTGAAACTCTTGATTTGATAAACCAGTAGCCGGACAGTTTCCAGACTTGAGTCGGAGAATATCTTACACTGTTTCTATCTCTGGCGGCTTGTAGCCGTACTTATCTACGATAAGAGCATCCCTGTTTCCTACCAGATCCGAAGTCGCTTCATCATAGTAGAAAGAGAGGCTCCTCTTTCTGGAAGAGGGATTCGTAGGTTTCATATCTAAGATGCTCTGCCGGGTTTCTGTATCGATATCGATTCCTGCGTTTTCCAGCAATTCCAGAATTCCATCAGTCAGCTTTTCCATTCGCAGCATATGCTGGACGATATTCAGTCTCCGGTCTGTCTCCAGAAGAGTCCCCTGGTCATGAATAGTTCCATCATAGAGATGCTCTATGGTACGATGGAACAGGTGACAGTAACGGTAAGTATAGAAACCTGCAAACCGGCTTAGAGAGGATTTGCTGTAAGCCTCCCCCAGTTCACGGCTTGTTTCGGGGTCCAGCAGAGCCCCGAGCCACCGCCTGAACAGAACCGGGGAAGAGGAATCGGCGTAAGTCTCCCGCCAGATACGCCGGGACCGACACAGTTCATACAGTAAATTCGACACCCCTGTGACAAGAGACATACGGTAACCGTGTCCCAGTAGTTTCCTCGGCTCGGCAAGTTTGTCGAAAAGCACTCCTTTTCCATCACAGCCGTACGCCCAGACGGAAACATACCAGTCCCAGGGATTCCTCACCGATGCTGCTTTGATCCGATCACTGTGCATTATGGAATCCGGCAGCCTCCCGTGCATTTCCCCCTGTTTACCGGGACATACCATCTTCAACGCATGCAATACGTGAGAGCTGCCAGTTTTCTGGAGTCGTAAATAGGCTATTCTGTCAGTAATGTAAATTTTTCCCCACTCTCCGAAGCACTTCTGCAATACTTAATCTAGACACTACTGCCGAAAGTTTCCTTTAAAATCTCTCTGAATCTCTTTCTGGGAATATCAACCGAGTAGTTTTTCAGAACCCATTCTCTTGCCTTTATTCGCCTTGGTTCAAGTTCCTTCCAGTTCTCGACAGTCTGATCAAGTCTATCCGCAAGCTCGCGCGCTGATGAAAAAGTATCGACAAGTTCAGGAGCTTCCTTGACTATGTGAGTATAGGGTTTGACAATTGTATGCATCCCGCAGGCCAGGTACATGTTAATCTTCATCTGATATACAACTTTGTCTCGCCTTATTATTGTTGCAACCCCAACCTGATATCTACCCGAGAGCTGGCCTACTTGCAGCCTAGGAACAGGATCCAGTACCCGAACCCTTCCAGAAGTATTGAGACAGGCTTTCTTAATCCTGTTTTTTGATGGGCCTGTTCCAATAATATCCCCCTTCATATTCTTGGAAAGACATATTCCCTCAATAAACAAGTCGGGCTCGTGAGCCTCGTTGATACAGGTCAGGAGAAGAGCTTTTCGGGGCTTTTCGGCAGGAGCAAAACTGAAACGAGACAGATCCTGGTTGTGTGGAATCACCTCCACTCCGGGAACATCCGCACCTGGTGTGGCTGTAGCAAAAAGAGCTCCTTCAAGCAGGCTCTCCAGCGGAGCTCCTATTGCATCGGGTTCCACCTTCCTATGAAATCGCATCGCATAGGGTAATCCTGTTTTTTTAACCGAAAAACCAATGGCTTCATCCAGACACATAACAAAATCAGCGTTGAATTTTCTGAATGCCCACCTTACGGCGGATGGGACAAGAATCTTTGTGAGGGGTCCCGCAAGGCTACGGGGAAAAGGGGAAACTCTCCCTTCTTCTCGTCCAAGACCCAACCCCAGATATTTCACACCTTCCATACTATGAGAACCGATAGCCGCTATAGGTATGATATACATTGCCTGGTGTCTGTTTCCCAGAAGATCAAGTGTTGTGGTCCAGCCTCCGGAATAACCGGGTATTGTTCCGGATGAGGCTATAAGAATTCTCATTCAGCACTTCTCCTTACGGATTATTTTGTGTACTACCTGGTGTATTCATCGTGCTTTATCCAGGAGAATAACATCACACCTAAGGGACTCATGTTAAAATATACCGTATTAAAACAGAATCCGTTTACCCTGCAACTTCCAGGTATCGACAATGGGTTCCGCCTTCAGAATCATATGCAATCCTCATTGCTGCGCGAACAACAAAGGATTAGATTTGTCAAGAAATATTGTATCTATTTATACTGCAGGAGGATATCTTTGACAGCAATCTTTATCATAACTCTTTATCTTAATTAAGAATCACCGTTGCTACATATATCAGTGATATTTAGAAAACTCTTCCCGATGCTTATACGTGATCGACATAAGACCTGGCTGGTTCAAGCAGTGTTCTGGAGGTTCGCTTGAGAATAGGTATTGACATATGCCCGCTATATATGAACGTGTCCGGGATATCTAACTATGTAAGAAATCTGTTGGGGGGCTTTGCGGCTGTTGGTCATGAACACAGTTATGTTCTGTACACCAACAGACCGGTAGTCATTGATCCTCCCCTTCCCGGTAACTTTTCCATTCGGATGGTTACTCTGCCATACCCGAGGTTTCAGGCATGGTTCCAGCTTGGCCTTCCTCTCAGGCTGCATCGTGATGCTGTGGACATCTTTCTCGGTTCTTTTCACAGGCTGCCTCTACTCTCAACGATTCCGTCAGTACTCACTATTTATGATCTTTCAGGTCTTCTTCTGAAGGGTTACCACCTCAGAAGTGTAGTAACCCGCAACAGTCTTATACCGCTATTCGTAAAAAAGGCTCGCAGGATACTCGCAATATCGAACTTCACAAGAGATGAAGTGATACGTCTCTTCCCGAGGGTTCAAGGCAGAGTAGATGTAGTCTATTCTGCCCCCTCTACGGGTCTGTGTCGCGAGGAGGATAAGACCGTCCTGAACAATGTCAGACAAAGGCTGGGCCTGCCGCAAAAGTATATCCTTTTCCTTGGAACTCTTGAACCCAGGAAAAACCTTCCCAGGCTTCTTGCCGCCTACGCCTCCATCGCTCACCTGATACCGCACGATCTTGTACTCACCGGCAGAATGGGGTGGAAATCTGGTCCTCTTTTCGAACTTCTGGAGCGTGAGAATCTCCACAACAGGGTACATCTTTCCGGATTCGTAGAAAACCAGGATCTACCAGCGCTTCTGACCATGGCTGACCTGATGGTCTACCCTTCCCTTTACGAGGGTTTCGGTCTGCCGGTTGTCGAAGCGATGGCCTGCGGAACTCCAGTTCTGACATCCTCTGCTTCTTCTCTTCCTGAGGCAGCTGGAGGAGCAGCTATGCTGGCAGACCCTTCCAGCACTGAAGATATTGCCGCAAAACTCCTGGAGCTTGCACAAGATGCCGGACTCAGAACCGTACTGTCCAGAAAGGGCTTAACACGGGTTTCGGAACTTTCCTGGGAAAAGACCGCCCGAAACACTCTCCAGAGCTGCAAGCAGGTTCTTGACGGGAATAGTGATCCGCGAAAACAGAATCGAAAGACCGAATGAAAACTGCATTCTTCTGCTATCTTCCGACTGGTGGTGCCATACGCGTTGCCGGCAAACAGCTTTACCTTCTTAGAAATCGATTCAACTGGCGCGCATACCTGCCAGAAGGAGGAGCATCCATTTTTCCAGAATCATCCGTCCCAGTAACCTCTTATCCCTTTCCGGCAGGGCAGCCTCTCCGAGGTGCGGCACGGATTGCTGCTCCTCTGCTTCTCTGGAAAAAACTGTTTGCCTACAGAAACCTCTGCAAAAGAATCAGTGCCGACGCAGTGGATGACGGAGCTGAGATCCTGCTGGCTTACTCGTCCCTGATAATTACCTCCCCGCCCCTGCTATCATTTCCGGGACCACCATCGGTCTACTATTGTAATGAGTTCCCACGTTACATCTACGAGAAAGGTTTCTACAAGACCGGTTCCGCCACCACCGATCTGCTGATTGCACCTCTTCTTGCCTGGGAGAAACGAGTCGATAGACAGGCAGCTCAATCGGCAAATATTCTTGTTGCCAATTCCCGGTACATGGCTGAGAAGCTTATACCCGTATATCGGAGGAATGCCACTGTTGTTCACCCGGGAGTAGACACCGATATTTTTACTCCAGGTCAGGAGACAAGGGAGAACTTCGTGCTTACTGTAGGCGCTCTCTCGAAGTTCAAGAGGCATCATCTGGTAGTGGAAGCTCTGGCCTTGATTCCCCAGAAGCACCGTCCGGCGATGGTGACTGTGGCTGATCGCGGAGAGGATGGTTATGCCAGCTATCTTACTGCGCTGGCCCGGAAGCTTGGAGTTGAACTCTCCCTGGAGAAAAGGATTCCAGACACAAGGCTGCTGAAACTTTACAGAGACGCTCTTGTGGTGGTTTGTCCGCAGCGTAACGAACCTTACGGTCTGGTTCCGCTGGAAGCCATGGCCTGTCGTACTCCGGTTGTAGCTGTAAACCAGGGAGGATTTGCGGAGAATGTGATAGACGGGGATAACGGCCTTCTGGTGCCTGTTGATGCCGGAGCTATTGCCGACTCGATCCAATATATCTGTGACAATCCCCAGCGTGCCTCAACTATGGGTGCGGCGGGCAGGGAATTCGTCATACAGCATCGTTCCTGCGAGGTTGAGGCAGAGATTATTGCCGGACTGATGGAAAAAGCCTCGCGAGAAAGTTAATCTGTCTCCTTCAGGGTATTTCCTGTCTGCCCTTTCAATCCATCCAGAACCGCCTTCCATAGGTAAGGTACTGATCGACCAGTTTTTCTAACCGGGTATATAAAAGTCTTGACGCATGATACAGCCAGATAGTAAAAGGTAAAGACTGCCAGCTCCAAAGGAGAAAGCTCCTCCCTGGCCAGCAGATAACGGTTACGGTGAGTGAAATAAATTGAAATTGGAGACATACTGCCTCCAGCGGCAGCGGACACGTGATGGAACACCTCGCCTCGGGGCTGGAGGAGTATAGATTTCCCCATACGGAGACAACGAAGGCATAGGTGGCTGTCTTCATGATAAAGGAAAAAATCCTCCCTGAATCCACACAGTTCTCTGTAGAGTGATGTACGCATCATTATAGCGCAACCGCTGGCAAAACCTGTTTCCTTCGGCTGATCTGGAAGACTCTTCCGTGTGGGGTACATACTCTGATGAAAGATCATGCGCAGCTTGCTCAGATTTCCTCCTGCACTCCAGACCATATCGGGTCTGTCGGCATAGAAGATCGCAGGAGTAGCAATTCCTGCCGAAGGTCTCTCCCGCAGAAGCTCCACAAGAATCCGCAGTGTATCAGGAGTAACGGTAGTGTCATTATTAAGAACGAGGGTCCAGGGAGCCTCATTATCATCAAAGAGGGAGAATGCTTTGTTATTACCGCCGCCAAATCCCAGATTCTCTCCGGACCTGAGGAAACGCATGCCCGGCACTTTTTCAACCCAGTCCGGCGTCTCAGACTCTGAACCATTGTCAACCAGCATAGGCATTACTGTAATATTTCTAGACAGAAGCAGTGAATTCACACATTGCCTTGTGAGTTCCCACTGATTG
>JBDLJP010000003.1:0-22595 GCA_039714295.1 Candidatus Fermentibacterota bacterium | reverse complement strand
TTGCCAGGATATCTCCCTCCGAGACACTCAGTCCCATGACCCTTGCAACATCACGAACAACGGATCTGTTTCTGATCCTGCTGAAAGTTATAAGCTGGCAGACGTTCTCTCTGCCGTACATTTCAATGATATGGTCAATGATCTCCCCCCTGCGCTCACAGCAGACATCAAGATCTATATCCGGCATTTCCTTTCTTGCGGGATTGAGGAAACGTTCAAAACTAAGATCATAATCCAACGGATTAATGCCGGTAATATCAATCGCATAGGAAACCAGGCTTCCAGCTGCGGAACCCCTTCCCGGTCCAACAGGTATGTTTCTTGATCTTGCCCACCTCATGAATTCCGATACAATGAGGAAATACCCCGGAAACCCCATATCACCGATGATTCCCAGTTCGTAATCGAGCCTTTCAAGTTCATGGTCTTCGGGTTTTCTCCCCAGGCGATTGATCAGCCCCTCCCGGGACAGTGTTTTCAAGTATTCCTGGGTGTTCTGCTCCCCCTCCGGAAGAGGATATTCCGGAAGCAGAATATCTCCCTGAGTCAGTACGAAATCACACTTCTCTGCCAGACTCACCGTGTTTGTTACGGCCTCGGGAATCCAGCTGAAAAGTCTCTCCATCTCGAGAGGGGTTTTCACATAGAATTCCGAGGTTTCAAAACGCATCCGGCCCGGGTCATCCAGGTTTTTTCCTGTCTGAATACAGAGGAGCACTTCGTGGGCTTCGTGATCCGATTTTCTCAGGTAATGAGCATCATTGGTTGCGGCTACCTGTGTTTCTGTTTCTTTCGCAAGTTCGGCAAGCATAGGAAGAATGATCTTCTCATCATTCAATCCATGATCCATCAGTTCTATGAAGAAGTTTTCCCGACCGACAAGATCCTGATAGAAGCGTACCGCATCAACTGCTTTCTCCTTTCGTCCCGCAAGAAGATGCTGAGCAACTTCCCCCTGAAGACATGCTGAACCGATCAGCAGACCTTCACTGTGCTTTGCCAGAAGTTCTCTGTCTATTCTGGGTTTGTAATAAAAACCATCGATATAGCCGGCGGATGAAAGCCTGGACAGATTACGGTATCCAGCCTCATTCCTTGCAATGAGTGTCAGATGATACCTTTTACCGTTTCTGCTTCTGTCTGTCATGGATGGATGCGCAAGGTAGGCTTCCATCCCCAGAACTGGATGAATATCCCTTTCAGACATCTTGTCAAAGAACTGTACCGCCCCGAACAGGCTGCCGTGATCAGTAACCGCAACGGAGTTCATTCCGTTCTCGGTGAGATACTCAGCCAGGCGGTCAAATCTTATGGCGCCATCAAGAAGGCTATATTCAGAATGCAGATGAAGATGAACGAAATCGACAGCTTTGCTCATCCGGGCAGATCCGTTTTCCCAGCCTTTGAATCTATTTTGGAATCTTCATACATGCGATCAAACTCCCGCTGCTCTTCCCGGTTCGCCCTGTCGATCAGATCCTCTCCGTCTTTTCTGTATTTCAGTACGACATAGATCAGAGTCCAGGCGGACGAACAGCTGGAGAGGAAATACGATATGATTATCAGAAGAATGGCGGTTCCTGAAATACCTGCGAGAAGACCGGCCAGACCGGACAGGGCATGAACATCTCCCTGCTGCCCCGGTAACCCTGCGAAAAATGGAAGTGCCTCCGGTGCCAGCATCTGAGGGCCAGATGTAAATGCAGCGATCAGCTCCGAATTTCCTGAACCGGCAGAAACCGAAAGAGAAAGAAAGCTGATGGCAAGAGATGAAAACAGCAGGAAGGCGGATACCCCCAGAACGGTAATCAGAATTGACAACAGCCAGTACAGGCCCAGCCGCCATGACTGCGATGTGAGTGTTGAAAATACTTCGAAGACCGATTCAAATGAATCTCCCCCTGTGCAGGCTGCAATAGCCGGCAGGAGCCTGAGGGAGAGGAGAAGCGCAAGCAGAGTCAGTACCCCGAGCAGCATGACACCCCAGAGAGGCAGAGAAAGCAGTGAAGCGGCAGCAGGCCCAATCGCAGGTATCCCGGATATCAGACCCGTCAGGACACCGGCGCCGTAGATAAGAAGGAGCGTTACGACAAGCATTATGGGAATCGAGATCAGGGGAACTGAATGTCCCTTTGCGAAAGAAGCAGCATCGGAAGCAGAAAAGAATTCATCTCCCCGCAGCTGCTGGAACATCACCCTGGAAACCATCAGCGATCCGCGCATAAACACGTAAATTATCAGGACAACACCGACAGCCAGAAGAAGAACCGGTACGGGATCCGCCCAGAAGAGGGACCCGGGCAACGGAAGAAGTCGACTCTGGCTCCATCTGGATGCAAGATCGTAACCGGCAGCCAGGAAACCCAGGTAGAGGAAAAAATTCCATATAACCCAGGCTAGAACAATTGTTTTAAAGAAAATCCAGATCTTTCTTGCGCTGAAACCGTATCTTGCGCATGCCGGAATATCTTTTACGGTGAAAGTCAGTTCTTCAGCCATATCAGCTCCCTCTGTAGACTTGTTATTCATCGATGAATAATACTATCAGCCTTTCTTTTTCGGTAGGCCAGAGTGAGTCCGGTGACGTGAGCGGCTCCAGAATCCAGCAGCACTCCCGCAGCGCTGTCAATGGTGCTGCAGGTTGTTGCCACATCATCTACAAGCCAGATATTCGCTCCCTCCGGAACGCTGCACCTGCGCTTTATACGGAAGACACCGGCAACATTCTCTCTTCTCTGAGAAGGAGACAATCCCACCTGCGAAGGACTGTCATCCTTTTTCAGGATATCAAGGCTTCGGCAACCGGACGAAGATGCAAGTTCCGCACTGATCAGTGCAGCCTGATTGTACCCCCGCTCCCTTTTTCTTTTTCTTCCCGCAGGAACAGGCACGAGGATATCGCCGGGAACGGGAAGTTTCATGGAGTACTTCATAATCATACCCGCAGCCGCTTTGGCCAGGTACCTCCCGCCGCTGTATTTCAGTCTGATGATGATATCCCCCGGAAGCCCGCTGTACATAACAGCGGAATAAACAGGTACACCGGTCACTACGGTTACCGGGCTGTCAGAAGTATTAGTGACGGGAGTACCAGTACTGCTCCAGCGGATCTCGCTGCATCTGTCTATCCGGAGCTCGCACCAGGCGCAAAGCAGTTCACCCTCATCCAGGCTGTACCCGCATGAAGGGCAGACTTTCCTCAGGAAGAGACCGAGGATATTTTTCGATAGCGCAGATATAACCATAAACCGAGCACAATTGAGGAGACAAGCATAAGCAGGCTGATAAGCTGGTTATCAGTTATCCCGGACCTGCCCGCTATGGAACTGAACCCGAACAGTAAATTCGGTTCATGATCGAAATATCTGAACTCCTCTATGCCAAACCTCGTAACTCCGTATAATCCGGTAAAGAAAGCAAATATGAAACCAGGGAAATGCTTCCTGCGATCAGCAGTCAGTAGTACGGCTATTATGAAAAGACCGGCGAGGGAACTGTATATCTGAGTAGGATGGATATGAGCACCCGGCAGGATGCCGGTACCTGAATAGGGCATTGCGAAATCGGGGAAAGTGACTCCAAGTGAACATGATGTTTCAGAACCGAAACAGCAGCCATTGAAGAAACATCCGATTCTTGTTATGAAGATTCCCAGGGCAAACGATGGAATAACAGCATCAGAAAGCTCCCATACGGGTAGTTTCTTTCTCCATACGGTAAAGAACCCGACTGCTACAGCAAGAATAACGCCTCCCAGCATACTCAGACCGTATAGCCCCTTCCATATGGCAATTACATCAATCCAGTGTCCCTGGAATTCGGGGATATGTGTAAGAACATAGAAAAGGCGCGAGCCGACGATCGCCGCTATCATTAAACGTATTCCGAGATCGTACACATCGTTCTTCTGTACGCCTGCGGCCTCTCCTCTTCTGGCAGCAAGCCAGAGCCCGAGGACAAATGATATTGCGAGCGCAAGCCCGTAAGTATTTACGGGAAGGGTACCGATTTTGAACAGTATAGGATGCATTAAGGGAACCTCCATGATATTTCTTCCTCAGACAGGAGAATCTAAACCCTTTTTACGAGTCTGTCACTTCGGATCTACTCATCAAGTAAATCCAAATGACTTCCCTCAGTTATCCAATACCCTTTTAACCCATTTTCAATGCTATTATGCACAACCTTCGTATGCACTGTTATGAATATGTTAATGACGGTCTTAAGAAGCTTTTTTCCTGAATTAGAGCAAAGCAAATCAGAATTAGAAGACGGAAAATTATCATTAGAACATGCTCTTGCTGATGTAAAACAGCTTTCCGGCATCCTGCCCATCTGCAGTTTCTGCAAACAAATCAGAAACGATGCCGGGTACTGGCAGCAGGTCGAAAAGTATATCGCTGAGCATTCAGATGAACTATTCACGCATAGTATCTGTGAAAAATGTACAAAAGAATACTACGGTGAAATTACTGATGAATTGTAAATAGTAAGTGCAATAACAAACAGTTGGTTTATGAAAATCCGGTTATACTCAGGTATCAGACTTCTCTCCAGTACATTCCCGCATTTACTACAAGTCCGAGAAGAAACAGTACTGTTACGAGCTGGCTGCCGCCGTAGCTGATAAGCGGAAGCGGAAGACCCGTTACGGGCATTATCCCAAGGGTCATTCCCACGTTTACAAAAACATGTATCCCGATATATGCCGCGATCCCGGCTGCTACAAGAGAATTGAAAGGATTAACGGACTTTCTCGCAGCGATGATTATTCTCCAGAAAAGCACGAAGAAAGCCGCGAGCAGTATCACACATCCAATAAAACCTGTCTCTTCAGCCCAGACAGAGAAGACAAAATCCGTGTGTCTTGCAGGCAGAAAGGCAAGCTCCTTCTGTGCGCCCTGAAGTAATCCCTGACCGGAAAACCCGCCGGAACCCACTGCAACTTCAGACTGTATGATATTCCATCCGGAACCATGGGGATCGCTGGAAGGGTTCAGGAATGTTATCAATCTTGATTGCTGATACGGTTTGAGCATGTTCCATGCCATAGGAGTAACGGCAGCAACAGCAGAATTACCTCCCACAAATGCTATCCATGTGGGTATACTATATTTACGCCTGTAGAGTATCATTGTAAGGATCAGCATGAAACCAAGCCATAGAAAAATATTCATTGAGGAGATCGCAGCCAGAATCGGGCTGACCAGAAGTACTATCCACCCGATTCCGTAACCTGCCCAGATGAACATTGCCAGCACAACAAGCAGCATTGAGACCGCCGTACCAAGATCAGGCTGTAATGCAGTCAGAACAACAGCAGGGAGTACAGTCAGAAATATCAGAATCTCTCCGAATTTTCTAGGTCTTACTTTCTGTGATGCGAGCCACCAGGCTGTCATCGCTATAAGCCCTGCTTTAGCAATTTCCGACGGCTGCAGATGAAGGGGACCTATTATTAACCATCTGTCTGCAGGTCCTCTTCCTATGAAAAGCGTTATCAGAAGCATCAGAGAGACAGAAACGTAAGCTATTGGTGATATCTCCTCCAGTCTCCTGAGGGAGATAATGGTTCCTACAAGAAAAGCAAACAGACCGATTATGGACCATGTAAGCTGTCTGCTGAACAGATCGCTCTCGGAAATAACCGTTGAAGCGGAGTAAACAGCAGTCAAACCTATCATGAAAAGCACGAGAAGCGCTATCAGTAGAACTATGTCGGGGCGGTCTCTTCCTGTCAGATCAATCACTCCCCTCGAAGTAGCTCAGAAGTATATCCCTTGCCACAGGTCCCGCAACAGCCCCGCCATGTCCTCCATGTTCAATAATAACGCAAATGACAACGGGTTCAGGTTCGCGAGTAAAACCTACGATGATTGCATGGTCTTCTCCGAAACATTCAGCAGTTCCAGTTTTTCCCCAGAAATCCCATGGGAATTCGGAGAATACTTCATGAAGAGTACCTCTCCTGGATAGAACGACCTCCAGCATTCCTTCTGTCACAACATCAAATGCGGTGTCATCACAGGCTTCCTCCGGGAAGAAAGGCTCCCTCTGTTCTCCCTGCAGAACAAGACGGGGCAAAGGCATCTGCCCCCTTGAGGCTATAACTCCCGTCATAGCTGCCATTTGCAAGGGCGTTGCCAGAAGCTCACCCTGACCGATAGAAATATTGAGAAGGACCCCCATTCCCCACCCATCAGACCCGTAGGTGCTGTTAAGGTAGTCCGAATCCGGGATAAGACCGCTTCTTTCATCCGTAAGAATTTCAGTAAGCTGTGAACCGAGACCGAAAAACCTCGCATACTCGGCAAGTCCGTCAAGAGATCCCAGCTGTGCTGTCCGGTAGAAGAAGACATCGCACGACTGCGCCAGTGACGAGATAAGATTCATCCGTCCGTGTGCTGTCCAGCAACCGAATTCAGTGTCCCCGTATGTCAGTGAACCGTAACATGGTGCTGGCATAGTATTCTTATTGATCAGACCTTCGGCGATAAGCCAGTAAGCGGTAACGATCTTGAAGGTGGAAGCCGGTGGATAGGATGCTGTCCATGCCCTGCAGTACAGTGGATTCTCAGGGTTCTGAAGAAGAGCGTCCCACTCATCCAGTGATATTCCCCTTGAGAACATATTGGGATCAAACGAAGGAGAAGAGGCTGCACAGAGAATATCTCCGGTCGCGTAGTCGATGATAACAACGGCACCTGGCAGTGCAGTTTTCTCCAGAAGCTCAAACGCTGTTCTCTGAAGCTCCGAGTCAATGGTGAGAATAACGTTCGATCCGGGCAGGGGCTCATCGGAATCTGTTCCTCTGTACTCCTCAACTACCCTCCCCATTGCATCCACAACTTCCCGGTGCAATCCAGGACTTCCACGCAGTGCTTCGTTCATGCTGAACTCGATTCCTGTTCTCCCGGTAATTTCTCCTCTGAAGGATTCAGGATCGTTCGAAAGTCCGATATATCCGATGATATGAGAACAGTCTTCAGGTCTGTGATAGCGCCTCTGAGGGGCGACATCAATAAGAACTCCAGGAATTCGATAGAGATATTCCGCAATTGAACTTACTTCTTCCACACTCATGCTTGCCTTCAGGACAACAGGTCTGTGGGGAACAGACGACGCCTGATCAAGAATACCGGACAGAGTTTCTTCCGGGATAGAAAGAAGAGAAGCGACCTGGATAGTATTTGTACTGTCAAATTCCGATGGTACAGCTGTTACGATGAAAGATGGTCTGCTGTCTGCAAGAACCACTCCGTTCCTGTCGCTTATGAGTCCGCGCGGAGCCGGTTTTGTTATTACTCTGATATGGTTCTGACTGGATAGCCCTCTATAGTAGTCTCCTTTGATGATCTGAAGATAGAAAAGCCTTACTCCGAGTATCAAGAAAAGAAGAAGTGCAATTATCATAAACGCAAGGGAGGACCATTGCTTCCCTTTTCTCAGCATGAGATCACCCTGAAACTATTCTGGATCTCATATTCGAAATCCATTCAGTCAGAGTAAGGATGAGAGCTCCCGTGATAACGGTAAGAAGCACCCTTGGAACGACAAGAAGCAATCCCGGACCGAATCCTGAACCAAGTGGTCGCGACGCAACAAGTATGAAAACCGTATCCGAAATCAATACAGCAATCGCCGTCATACTGAGAAGGTAGCCTTTCCCCTCTCCGGATGAAAGAATACTGAAAGCCTTCGCCGCGTACAGCCCGGCCAGAAGGGCAAGAGATGATGAACCGGGAGGCTGATGCAGAAGTAAATCAAGACAGAAGCCGGACCAGAAAGCTCCATCAATCGCCCACATTTTCTCATAGTTCTCCGAAAGATATACAAGTACAAAAGGCAGAACAGAGGGAGCAACGAACAGTCGTCCGGCTACCAGTTCCAATAGAAACTGAATGATTACCGCTGCAACCAGCACGAATATTCTAGCCTGCAAATTACACCTGAAATCCGGTCATGATATTTTCACCAACTATTGCGCATCGATACCGTGGAAATTCTCCGGAAGGAGTATGAGAACCTCTCCTGTACTCTGAAAATCAACTGCGGAAGCCACGCTGAACCTCAGCGCAAGACCCGCTTCACCAGTGGAGATGCCAATAATCCTTCCAGCCAGAAGCCCATCGGGAAAGACACCGCCGTATCTTGAAGTAAGAACCTGATCACCCGGTTCCACTTCACTTGTCAGGTCGACATGAACAAGATTGAGTTCACCGCTAGATGTTGACTGCAGGATTCCATAAGCTCCGGATGGCCAGGTCACGCAGCTTACATTCACAGAAGGATTGGTAATGGGAAGTATCTCACTCGTGGTTTCGCTGACTGAAGATACAACCCCAACGAGACCCTCTGAGGATATACAGACAGAGTTATCAATAATTCCGTCTCTTCTGCCCTGGTCAATAACCATCGTACCTGTAACCAGTCCTTCTGAACGGTAGAGAATCCTTGCGGGAATAGCATCCCTGTCATCCGTCCGGGTAATACCCAGCAGTGTTCTGTACTGATCGGCTTTGACAGCTTCCTCTCTGAGAATCGAATTCTCAAGCATCAGCTGCATGATGTCGTTTCTGAGTTTATCCTCGGTAGGTGAATTGGTCCCGCTGAAGACAGCCTCACTGAATCTTGCTCCCAGCCAGCTGCCCAGTCCGCCGAGAAGAGCGGGTCCGAACAACAGCAGAATCAATGAGATGGTAATGTAAAGAACGAATCTTCTGTTCTTTTCTTCACTTCTTCTGGTGCTCTTTTTTCCTGAAGTAATCATTCCGCTACTGAATGAGAAGTTTGCTGTACCTGTATATATCCTCAAGAATCAGACCGGCACCCAGGACGGTACAGGAAAGCGGGTTATCCGCGACTCTGATCGGCAGCCCGGTTTCACTCATAAGAAGCTTATCCAGCCCTCTCAGAATAGCGCCTCCGCCTGTGAGCACAATTCCCCGCTCTACTATATCGCTTGCGAGTTCAGGAGGAGTTTTTTCGAGGCCGTGTCTTACAGCATCTACTATGGTTGAAATGACTTCTTTAAGAGCATTTCTGATATCATCTGAGTTTATCATATAGGTTTCGGGAATACCGTTTACAAAGTCGAGTCCGCTGACTTCGTATTCTTCATCATCGTCTTCGAGCACAGTGCCCATGCGTATCTTGACCAGTTCAGCTGTACGCTCTCCTATGAGGAGACTGTACTTTTTCTTAAGGTAGGCCGAAATAGCCTCATCAATCTCATCGCCGCCGATCCTTATGGAGTTGTTGGCGACTATCGCAGAGAGGCTGATCACGGCGACTTCCGTTGTTCCGCCACCGATATCTACAATCATATTCCCTGCAGCTCCTTCAACGAGAATTCCAACGCCTATTGCTGATGCAAGCGGCTCTGATACCAGAAATACTTCCCTTGCACCTGCCCTTTCCAGCGCTGTTCTAACCGCTGATATTTCAACTTCCGTGATACCGCTGGGGACGCATACGAGTATTCTTGGTCTCATTGATATTTTGCGCTTTTTTGCCATACTGAAGAATTCCCTCAACATGGCCATTGTAGCAGTTGCATTGGTAATAACGCCATCTTTCAGGGGTTTCAGGGCATGAAGCGCTATTCCCGTTCGACCGAGCATAACTTTAGCTTCGCTTCCGACCGCTACGAGTTCACCGCTCTCGCGATCTAATGAAACCACACTGGGCTGCTCCAGCACAATGCCTCTGCCCTGCAGATATATAAGAGTATTCGCGGTTCCAAGGTCTATAGCCATTGAGTTTGAGAGGAGTGTGCCGGGTTTTCTTCCAAAAACACTGCTCAATACTCCGTGGATGCTCATTTACCCTCCCGTAAACTGAATATTCATTTGTTGAACAGTAAACACAGATTCTTGCGTCAACTCCCGACTCAAGTACAAAATATATTAAAGAATAGCGATAGTTAACAAGTGGGTGAATATGTTAACATTATCTCCGGTCAGATTCAAATCCAGGCTGCCAGAAGGGAGTAGAGTCAAGTGTATCTATTGGAACCGGCACAGTCATTTCCCATATACCATCCCAGGGTACAGCGGAAGTGTTTATTTCTGTTAACTCAAGTTCTACAGCATTATCATTGATTCTTGTACTCCAGCTCCATGGCCATGAGTTGTATTCATCATGCGGTGAAGATGCTCTGATTGTGAATTCTCCGGTTTTCCACTCACACTCGGAGGGAAAAAGATCATCATTTTCCATTGAAAGAACCATACAGTCCACGGTATCGGTAACACAGAAATCCCACTCTATCCTATCCCCTGATATGGATGCGCCACCGATTATCTCCCATGATTCCATCAGGATGGGATATCCGGTTCTGAGAAGATGAACAATATCTATAACGGGGATGGTTCCAGCACCGGCGCGAAGACCTCCGGGCATGAAGGATGCGTATTCATCCTGCGGCATATAGATGAGCATACCGGTCGAATCTCCCTTGATGGAAATGACCGGTCTGCCGTCAGGACCAAAGAAATCCCCTCTCAGGAGGGCTTCATCAGCATGCCCCCAAAGCACAAAAGGACCCCTGGCGACAAGATTACTTCCCTCCAGTCTGGCAGCCCCTCTGAGCTGAAAGCACTCGAGCCTTTCCCAGCCGAAGGCGATCCTGCTTGCATACAGTTCAGTCTGTCTGAGCAGGGATTCCTGCGTTACGGGACCGCAGGAAACAAGAATACTCAGTGAGAGTACCGAAAGAAGAGTCCATATCCGCATTGTTCAGCTGCTTGGCAGGTACTTCTCTTCAAGAGCGATTATCCGCTTTTCATACTTGAATTCTTTTTCGTACTTAGCCTTGCGAGAAATAAGCTGCTTGTTGTCTGGCACTTTTTCAAGAAGTTTATCAAGCATCAGCAACGCTTTCTTTCTGTTACCCTCTTTGGCCTCAAGGTCTATCTTTTCGACCAGTTCGCTAAGTTTCGCCACTTGTTCTACCTCCTGCTACGACTTCTGCAAAGGTTAATGAAATCCTTAACATCTTCCCGTTTAATATGAAATCCATCATCAGCTCCCCCAAGAGCTGGAGCCTCATTACTCCTGCCATGATAATCGGTTCCGCCTGTAAGAACAAGCTGGAATTCCAGCGCGATAGATAAGAGCATCGAAATCGTTGAAGCGGTATGTGATGGATAGTATACTTCGATTCCCGCCAGCCCATGCTCCTTCATTTTTCCGAACAGTCTCCTCAGCTCTTTGGGATTCATTTCAATATATCCCGGATGAGCCATTACCGGCAATCCGCCTGATTCCACAATGATATCAATCGCACTGAAAAGGGACAGCCTGTCCCTATCGACATATGCCGGTTTTCCCTTTGCCAGGAACCTGTTGAAGGCTTCACTCAGACTGCCTACATATCCTGCATTCAGCATCGCTTCAGCGATATGCGGTCTTCCTACAACATCACCGCCTGCGATAATAAGCACTGCTTCCATTTCAATGTAGATACCATTATCCGCAAGTTTCTTAAGTATTCTCGGATTTCTTCGGGAGCGGCCTCCCTGAACGTAAGAGATAGCCTTCCCCAGGGAGTGTGATCCGCTCAATAGAAGGGGTATATCAGCACCCGGAAAATAGCCCAGCAGGTGAGCACTGAGTCCGTCATCCTCAAGATCAACGCTCAATTCGATGCCGGGTATGAATTCCATTTCCAGTTCAATTGCGGCGCTGGCGCCTTCGGGAATTCCATCCAGTGTATCATGATCTGTTATCGAAATCATTGAAAGCGAGTTCTCGCTTGCCATTGCAACCAGATCACCTGGAGATACGGTGCCGTCGGAAGCGGTGCTGTGGATATGAAGATCTACTCTGTTCATATGTAATTTCCTCCGGAAGCCTGAATATTGTTCCCTCTGAAACACCGTGCAACAGTATCTGTTTACTTCCGGACGGAGATTCGCTAAATATATCCATGCTGCATATGGAATGAGATCTACAGTCAGTATCTATGAAGTTGAATCGGAATCTACTTCATTAACGTATAGCCCGGACGGAGATACAGTCACATATGAAGAATCAGACAGAACGCAAGGTAATGTACATTCGAGATCCTGTACATGGTAATATCCGCCTTTCAGGTCTCCAGGAGGAACTGATTCAGACTGTGGAAGTTCAGAGGCTCAGTTTCATACACCAGCTTGGCACAACATTTCAGAGTTATCCAGGTGCCCATGGAATGCGTCTTTCCCATGCGCTCGGTGTTTCTTACCTTGCGGATACCATATGCATGCATACACTGGAGGAAATGCAGGGTGTATCGGATACGGAGAAGACCGATATACGCTTGCTGCTGCAGGCCGCCGGTATGCTTCATGATATTGGACATACACCCTGGTCCCATACACTGGAACCGCTCTACATAGAGATGCACGGTGTTGATCATATGGATCTTGTTGCAGATATGGTAAGAGGCAGAACGACTGTGAATATCAAAGGTGCAGGAAGGATCCCTGAAATACTGAAATCCCATGGCGTGAACCCCGCTGATGTAGCCGACCTGATCAGCAGCAATTACAGCGGTCCCCGTTACCATCAGCAGATGATCTTCGGTGAAGTCGACGCGGATATGCTGGATTACCTTCAAAGGGATTTATATTTTACGGGAGTAGCCTTCGGTCATATTGAGCTTGACAGGATAATATCCACAATGAGGGTTGTAGATAATGAAATAGTGTTTCTCATCAAAGGCCACGAGGCAATTCGTGACTTTCTTTTCGCAAGGATGCAGATGTATTCAAGTGTCTACCTTCATAAGAAAACAAGGATTGTTGATATGATGCTTCTTGCAGCCGCCAGAAGAAGCATTGTTGATTTGAAGGAAATTGAGGATTTCCATATCATGACCGATGACGAAATACTCAGTTTTCTTGCAGAGAAATCGAATGATCCATGGGTGAGGGATATGGCCTGGAGAGTGAAATACAGACAGAAACTCTTTTCACAGGTTTTCCAGATAGATGCCTCTACACTGAATGACAGCGATGTATCCTTTTTGAACGCAGTAAGCCGATATGGTGAAACCTCTTCCGAAAGGGTTAACGATCTTGCATTAAAACTGTCCGAAACAGCCGGCGTAACACCTGGATATATACTTGTGGACATGCCTATGGAAGTTGTAAAAGTATCGGAAGAGAGATTCTCAAAACTTGATATCAAATATCTAGACAGATCTGGAAGTATACTGCCTCTGGATAAGGTGGATCCTCCGTTTGCGCAATACCTGTCCAGGGCACGTCCAAACAGCAACTACCTTACCGTATGCTGCAGTCCTGAAATAAAGGAGAAGGTTAAAAAAGCCTGTGAGAAACTCTTTCATATGGCTGCAATGCCGCTGTTTCCGAAAGCTGAGGACTAGATCTTTCCCGGCGCCCTTTGCCATTTAACCTTGATAACACCTTTAACATCTGAAAGAGCATTAAGAAGCTCCAGCTTGTTCTCCAGCTTTCTTATCCTCAGATGGTAGAGAAGGCTTATTGAATTTCCATCTCTTACAATCTCGATCTCGATATCATGTATGCCCACATTGTAATCTCTGAAAACACTTGAACAGTTTTGCACAAGCTGTTCCGGTTCCATGTTCTCACCCGTGATTTTTACATCGCGATACTTCAGATCCGAAAGGAGGTCTTCGAGAAATGGCAGGAGTATCAGCACAAGCAGAGCAATACCGGTTGAAGAGAGCGCCAGCAGATATTCGCCCAGTCCTATGGCCACACCCAGAGAAGCGACGAACCATATGCACGCCGCAGTAGTAAGTCCTCTTACAAAATTGCTTGTCCTTATGATAGCTCCGGCTCCGAGGAATCCAATCCCGGTAACCACTCCTGCGACTATCCTGCTTACCTCCGCACCGGGGGTTGGTGTGCTCCCGCTTATTGCCAGTCCACAGATGGTTATCATGGCTGCTCCGATGGACACGAGCATGTGGGTCCTTAATCCTGCGGGTCTTCCATGGTACTCCCTCTCCAGACCGATCAGGGATCCCAGGAAGGCAGCCAGAAGCAGTTTTACGATCCAGTTTTCGAAGAGCATTGCTTCCTCCCGGTGGTTATATTCATCGCGTTGTCAGGGGCGCGAGCCGGACGAGACTGACATTTCGATAATACTGAGCAAGTCATCAATGGAATAGGGTTTTCTAAGAATACTGACTTTCGTTCCAAAATTCTCAGGCAGGGAATCGGCATTGAAAGTGAAACCTGCAGTGAAAATAATTTCAAGGTCGGGATATTCCATTCTCATGTCTCCGATAACTTCACCCATGGATTCATCTATAACAGAGTGATCCAGGAGTAAAAAGTCCACTCCGGAATCAGTCAAATCAGTCATTAGTTTCTTTATTTCCTCCAGGCTGGAGGTTATGGAAATATTCATACCATACATTGTCAGAATCTCAGAAACACTCTCCCTGACAGCCCGTGACGCATCGCATATCGCAAGTTTTGTACTGCTCAGATTGATTCTGAGGGGTGCTTCCGAATTGGATGCTTCAAAAAGGTAGTCTTCACTGATCCGGAACAGGATATTCAGAGTAGTGCCTCTTGAACCCTCCGTGAACACAGGATGACAGTCATGCTTTGACAGTACTGCTGCAACCGATGAGATGTGAGAACCGTAATCTCTCTGAATGCCCGACAGATCGGTCTCGGGGTCAAGCAGAGCTTCTTTCAGAACAACTGGGATTCTGGTTCCATCTGTGAAACTCATGGACACTGATCTGGAAACTGTTCTATCACAGTTTATCGAGAAAACGGAATCGGATACCGGTGAAGGTACATCCCTTGCTCCGAGTTTAATTCTTACAGACCCTGTTGTAGTTTCAAGAGAATAGAAAACCATGTTCTTGACTATCTGGGTGAAATCCGCCCTTGAGCATTCAACCTCCGGCAGAAAACCGGGAACATCCAGCTCTATTAATACTCTCTCAGGAAGGACATCATTAAGAGCTGTTGAAATCGCATCAAGTTCCGAGTAGATCTCAATGGTTTTTGCCTGGCCCTGATCCTGAGTCTCGAGATACTTCTCCCTTCCCGGAAGAAGGTCGGATATCCCGCTGAGGTAATCAAGGAAGGAGTGATTTTCCTGAAATTTAATCCTGCCCACTTCAATGTGCGACCAGATACGCTGAAGATCACTGTCTGAAAGGTCTCCAGCGGATACATCATTCAAATTTGAATCACTTACTGTTTCCACTTGCTCCGGTGATTGATCTTCACGATCCCCGATACCCTTGACCGACACGGCATATCCAGTTTCACCGAGCCTCTCTACTCTGAATACAACCTTCCTCGAACTGCCTGAACTGTCGATAATATCAATAATCTGTTCTGACGATTCTTCATGATCCGGGTACTTGATAAGACACTGATCCTCCACCGGGAAACAGGGGAGTTCGTGGAATTTGATACCACTTACATCATTCTTAGAAATGTCGATCAGCTTTTCTGCAGAATTGTTCATGTAAAGAACTGCACCTGTGATATCCAATCGGAACAGTGCGGGGAATTCGTACCCTTCCAGAAACGATGACAGATATTCATCTTTATTCTCGATCTGTTTGTTTCCGTTACTTATCTCAGTATCACTATTACGATAGAAACCGCTCTTTTCTATATCTCTTCGAATTTGGGCCAGTTTCAGAAATGAACCGGGAAGGATCAGCAGAACCAGGAGTGCAGCTGAAATGAGGAAGAAATTGTATCTGCTGCCGGTACGCTCATCTCCATGAACATTTTCAAACACCATCCTGGAAACAGATGTATTCCAGGATGAATTAATGACTGGATAGAAAACCAGAAGACTGCTTTCCTTCCCCCTGTGTATATACTGCATTGCAGGTGATCCGCTGTTCAAGGCACTTCTTGCCAGAGAATCATCCTTGAAGGTAATACCTTCGAATGTACTATCCTGCATAGAGTAAATGATCATGCATTCGCTCATGTTGAAGGACGCCAGAAATTCCGGTTTCATATACAGATAATCAATGCCCTGAGACTGGCTCTGATTGAACATCACGGCGGCAACGGTGTCGTCCATTGCAATACCGGTAATGCTATTCGCGGTTCGGATGACCTGTTCCTGTTCCCTATGGATTACTTCAGAACACAGACCGTCGCTGAAATGGATATATGCTGCTATGACAGCAACTATCACTACAGTACTGAAAATGAAGGGAAACATCTTCCGCAGCATGACCTTAGGTGAGATACCCGGAAAGAGGATCATCGTTCTCCCTTCAAAGATTCAGTAAGTTATTAGTTTCAACCAATGAAATGAATATGTCAAGTGTCAGGAGCAGAATCCAGCCAGAAGCATATAACTACAACGATTTTCATTAATAAACTATGGTGTTAAAATCTATTTCATATATCTTCAGTATGAATTTAGTCTGTTTTATTCAATTTCTCATTAGTAAGTAACTTGACATATTTAAAGACATTCAGTAAATTAATTTAAGGAAGTGATATGATAAACTTATTTATTGTTCAAAATACAGGATAACATATTTTTGAAAGGATGTAACAATAATGCTTGATTATGTTGAACAGACTAGAAAAGTACTTAGAACCGCTGGACGAAGTCCAAAGACAGCAAACAGTTATCTGTCTCATATCAGACGGCTTGAGAATACTTACGGGAATAAAACTGTCGAACTCGATGAGGATACCCTGAGAAAGTACCTTGAGGACCTTGTTGATGAAGGAAAATCACTTTCCTACATTAACCAGGCTCAGAGTGCCATCAGATTCATGTACAAGCATGTACTTAAAAAAGAGAATCCTTTTCCCGGTCCCGGTCTCATATCAAAGAAGATCCCCATGCATGGTATCTTCAGCAGAGACGAGATAAGCCAGATATTCTCAAACGTGCACGAACTGAAGTACAGGCTTGCTCTCATGCTTATTTATTCTTCAGGATTGAGAGTCGGCGAGGTTACACATCTGCAGAGAAGCGCTGTTGACTTTGATAACATGGTAATCCATGTGAACGATCAGAATGGTGAGTTCATCAGAGACACAATTCTGGCGAAATCTATTTCTGATATTCTCAGATACTATATTGAAACCAGAACCGATGATTCTCCCTGGATGTTCCCCGGCAGAGGTAAAACAAACTGTATTTCTCCAAGAACTATTCAGCGAGCCTTCGCCGAGGCTATGCTTGCAGTTGGTATCGAAAAACGTGCAACCCTGGGATGGCTCAGGCACAGTTTCGCTGTTCATATGCTTGAGGACGGCATTGACAGAAAACTCGTACGTACCCTTCTCGGTATTACAACTCCATCCATGATATCCCCGTATATGAAGCTTGCGGAGGGGAGAAGTCCTCTCAGGGTCAACAGTCCCGCAGACAGGTTTCTTCTAAAGAAGTAACCGGCACTCTTCATTACACCGGGATTCAATTCAAGAGGGCGGAAATAGTACTTCCGCCCTCTTGGCTTAACGGATTCCACTCCCTGTTTCCGATCAGTACCTGTAATGTTCAGGTTTGTACGGTCCGTCCAGTCCAACACCGATGTAGTCTGCCTGCTCCGGTGTCAGCTTTGTCAGTTTAACTCCAAGCTTCTCGAGGTGAAGCCTTGCAACTTCTTCATCAAGGAGCTTCGGAAGCATGTAGACACCGATTCCAGGTTTCTCATCAGCGAGAGCGATCTGCGCTAGGCACTGGTTAGTGAAAGAGCTGGACATCACGAAACTTGGATGTCCTGTTGCGCAGCCAAGGTTGACAAGTCTTCCCTCCGCAAGAAGGAAGATCGAATGACCATCCGGAAAACGGAATCTGTGCACCTGCGGTTTTATCTCCTCTTTTTCAATACCGGGGAAAGCCTCCAGACCGGCAACTTCGATCTCGTTATCGAAATGACCGATATTGCAGACTATAGCCTGATCCTTCATTCTGCTCATATGCTCTGCGGTCAGAACGTTGTAGTTACCGGTAGCGGTTACAAAGATCGAAACTTCAGGAAGGGCATCCTCAACAGTAGTAACTTCAAAACCCTCCATGGCAGCCTGCAGAGCGCAGATAGGATCGATCTCGGTAACAAGAACTCTTGCCCCGAAACCCTTCATGCTCTGAGCGCAGCCTTTGCCGACATCTCCATAACCGCAGATGAGGATGGTCTTTCCGGCAACCATGATATCAGTTGCCCGTTTGATCCCGTCAGCAAGAGACTCCCTGCATCCGTAGAGATTATCGAATTTGCTCTTTGTGACCGAGTCATTGACATTGTATGCTGCAAACCGTAATTCACCTGATTTCAACATGTTGTACAGCCTGTGAACACCAGTTGTGGTCTCCTCAGAGACACCAAGTATCTCTGGAGTGATAGAAGTCCAGTATTTCGGATTCTCCCGAATCCCTTCAATAAGGTTGTTTACAAGAACAATTTCATCTTCAGGTCCCTGCACAACCTCCGGCAGCTTCCCGGTCTCCGCGAAATCCTTCTCGAGCTGATATCCTCTGTGAACAAAAAGGGTTGCATCACCGCCGTCATCGACTATGAGGTTGGGCCCCTTCCCGCCGGGAAAACTCAGAGCTTTCCTGGTACACCACCAGTATTCCTCAGTATTTTCACCCTTCCAGGCAAACACCGGGATACCAGCCGCTGCAATCGCAGCCGCGGCATGATCCTGAGTGGAAAATATATTGCAGCTTGCCCACCTTACATCCGCCCCGAGCTCGACAAGAGTTTCGATCAGCACAGCAGTTTGAACGGTCATATGAAGAGAACCTGTAACCCTCAGCCCATCAAGGGGTCTGGTCTTTCCGTACTTCTCCCTGACAGCCATCAGCCCCGGCATTTCTATTTCGGCGATTTCGATTTCCCTGCGGCCGAAATCAGCCAGGGATAAATCAGCAACCTTGTAATCATCCATTAAAATTCCTTTCGTCCAGCACACCTGAAAGAATAAATACTCTTCCATCACAACTAACCTGCTCTTCTATTCCACCGAATCCGGCAAAAGACATCCAGACTCTTACCTCATAACGATCCAACCCCGGCCACAGATCCCCCTGCATCCGCTTGAGATCTGAATCCTCATGCGGAGACAGCTCTATAACAGTGCACCTCGCATTATCCCGGCATACCCTCGACGCCTCCTTGAAAAACATGGACGGCTCACTGAGATGATGAAGCAGCATGTGAGCAATGATTCCATCTACCGAGGAATCGTCAACGGGAAGCTGTTCTGCACTGCCCTGACGGAGCTCAGCCATATTGCGATTCTCCTCTGAAGAGAGGATCTTCTCCGCCTGTGACAGCATCTCAGGAGACTGGTCAACACCTATGACGGATATTCCTTTCCGCGCCAGCTTCAGAACCAGTTCACCGCGCCCGCATCCCGCATCAAGAATCGTGCTCCCGGGAGAGTACATATCGATCACATCGTTGATGTAGGATTCAGAATCAGGCATAAGGTAAGAGACTTTTTCAAGCTCCGAGGCTCTGCTGTCGAAGAACTCCCTGGCCTCGGATGTTCGCTTATCGTAGCATAACTTGAGCTTAGACATGTCGATATTGTAATTCTCGACTCTCTTCATACCTGAGAAAATGCCATCGAGAATTCTGACGAGTACGGTATCATTCCGATTCAGGCTGTAGTAAGCCCAGCTGCCCCTGCCCTTACGGATCACTATTCCCGCATCGAGAAGCTTCCGAAGACTGTGACTGACATTGGACTGGCTCAAGCCCAGAACTGAGGTTATTTCTGTGACATTAAGCGGTCCCCTCAGAAGAATTCGGATCATTCTCAATCTGCCTGTATTTGCCAGGGCGCCAAATAGATTCTCCATAGATATGATTATATGATGATACTTTCATATCGTCAATGAATATTTTGATCCATATACGCTATATAATCCTTCTACAGCAGGTTTATCAGTATCAGGCCTCAGCATATTCCCTCCAAACTCAAGCCTGGAGTTTCAAAATTCCTGAAATCTGGATTCTACATATCTACGCGTATTCCCCTTCTATCAAGCTCCTTGATTCTGTTCATCATTGACAATATTACCTGGATTAATAGTGTTATCTGAAGAGAAATGAAAATTCTACATAATCGATGTTATGCAGAATGATCATGGCAGGGAGGATAGGTCATTACAAGCGACAGTGGAAAAATAGTTACAGTATGGATACGCTGGATTGCCCGAATCTCCGGGGTCCTGGTTTCGGCTCTCATTCTGGTCTATACGATCGGTGGTATTCCCCATATCATCGAGCATATTGATCCTGTAGAATATATAAATCCAATAACTTTATTCTTAAGTGCTCTGGGATTAATTATTGCCTGGCGTCGGGAGAGATTAGGGGGAGCGATCAGTGTTACATTCATTCTGATTAACCTGGTTGCTGGCAGATGGCTGCTCTCTCTACAGGATCCTCCTTATATCCAGTTATCTATATTCGCAATTCCCGGAATTCTATTCTTATCCTGTTGCTGGCAATCAAGAAGAAGGAGATTGGAACGCGATGAACAGGAATAATCTTGAACGGGAATGGCATAAACTATCAACGCCATGGATCAGGGAGGCCAGGGAAGGCAGGAATCCCACCCGAACAGGTTTGCTCGATAAGCCCATGCTTGAGGCATGTGGTAACGTAGAAGGCTTGAAGATACTGGACTGTGGATGCGGTGAAGGTCGTTTCTGCAGAATACTTGCAGCTAAAGGTGCTGAGTACGTATTTGGCCTTGATCTCTGCAAGCCGATGAGGTCCGCTGTAGGCCAATGGCACAGGACAGATGACGGAGAGAAACAGCACGTTATACTGGATCGCTACTTCGACGAAGGTGAACGGCGCTGGAAAATGATGGGGGTCGAATTCACCAATTTTCATCGGTCTTTGTCCACATATACATGCGGTTTTGTCAAGGCAGGCTTCAGGATTGATTCAATAACTGAACCGACCGTAACCAAAGAACAACTGGCATCGTATCCGGAGCTCGATGATGAACTGCGAGTGCCGAACTTCATCATTTATATATTAAGAAAGCCCTCTGGAAACCTGTAGGATGGATTAATTGATGCACGAGGAAAATATAAAGGATCACGTTATCCCTGCAGAGGATGGGGTCTTCTACACCCGAAATGACCCAAATGATATAAGGTTCGGGGACATCGATCTCCGTGATATCGAGCAGTATTCAACCGCGCAGGTAGTCATACTTGGCTGTCCGCAGGAAGAGGGGGTAATAGAGGCAGGCATGTTCCATGAGTTCGGTATCAATTCCTTTGCAAATTCTCCCAGCTACATCGATTACGTCATGGATACCGGTGCGTGTATTCATTTTCTGGGAGACTTGCGATCGGTTGGTGTTGGAGCATCTCTCCGATCTATCATCGATGCTGTCGATTCAGACGGAATATTTTTTGGTTTTGATCTTGATGTTGTCAGATCAATGGAAGCGCCCGGAGTCAGTGATCCCGGTCCGATGGGATTCAGCGCTCGCGAAGCTGCCGGGAGAGGTCAGTATCCAGAACGAAACCAGGTCGGGCTTATGGCAGTGAAGGAGTATAACTATCACACCTTCGTTGAAAGGGCGCAGCCATTATTGAATCTACCAAACCAGTTTGATTAGATAATTGAAGGGAAATATTGATTGTTAACGATTGCGTTAACTCGAAATTTCAGGTGATTATATGAATGATGATGTGTTTGTTTTTCGTCCAATAGGCATTATACACTCCCCGCACAGGGAGGTTTCGAAGATTCCGATACAACCCGTTTTCTGCAACGATATCGATGGTCGTATCGTACTGGAGACCGAGTATGCAGAGGGTCTGATCGGGCTTGAAGGATTCTCTCATATTTATCTGTTCTATTATTTCCATGAATCCCGCGAGGTCTGCCTGCGGATGAAACCATATCTGTCTGATCAGGAGCAGGGTATTTTCGCTTCACGTGCTCCGCATCGACCCAACAAGCTGGGGATGAGTCTGGTCCGACTGCTGAATATTGAAGATAATGTCATTCATGTTAAGGATATTGACATACTGAACGGTACCCCTCTGTTCGATATTAAACCATTTATTCAGAGATTTGATTCAAGAGAAATTGTAAGATCGGGGTGGCAGGAGGCTATTCCAGATGATATTGCAGTTTCCAGGGGAGCAAGAGAATATGACCCGGAGGATATATGATGAAGCGCAAAGGATGCTGAAATCGCATCCCAGTAGGCATTGGAGCGGCTTAACAAATCTGTCAGGAGAATCAGATATTCACGCTATTATCCACCGGTCTGAAATACCGTATATTCTGGCGATGATCTAATGAGAGTAATTCATTCAATTCTTTACTGGAATTGGCATTGGGTCCATGATGCAAAGAACATTACAGAGGAATTTTAATGTTGAACGAACACCGGGTTGTTATCACGGGTTTGGGCGCTGTAACACCGATTGGCATTGGTGTAAAGGATTTTTATGAAGGGTTAACGGCGGGACGAAATGGAATATTAAAAGTTACCAGCTTCGATGTAACAGATTTTCGTTCTACACTCGCCGGAGTTGTCAGGGATTTCCATCCTGAGGACTGGATCGACAGAAAATCAGCCAGGCGCATGGATCGCTTCACC
>JBDLJP010000002.1:0-28050 GCA_039714295.1 Candidatus Fermentibacterota bacterium | reverse complement strand
CAGACGGGATCAACTATATAGGGCTTTACACCGGCCGTATCTGCTATTCCGTGAGCGAGAAGAGCTCCAAGGTTGGAAGGGTGGTCGGCCTGAAGGGTCGACCCCTCTTTAATAGCTTCAACCAGAGCTTCGTTCACTTCATATGTTCCGCTTTCAAGGGGCTTGAACGCTCCTCCGCGACCAACAACCGCCGAAAGTTCCTTCGGGCTGTAGCCGGCTTCTCCAAGAATCCGAAGAATAATTTTCCGCCTGAAGTCATGCTGGTCGAATGTGGAATCAAATTCAGCCAGCTCATCCGGCAGATGTCTGATATTCTCCTCGAAAACGAGCTCAGTTTCCCTGAACAGGCCTACCTTTGTTGATGTTCCACCGGGATTAATCGCTAATATGAGCCTTTCGTCAGTCATTACCGCCTCCTGTTACCACAACTCCAAGGGCAAGCGAATTAAGTTTGGTTCGTGGCACATCAGATCTCGACAGCATTACCACCGGTGCAGCAGCGCCTGCTATTAAACCGCCCAATTCTGCACCTGCCATATACATAAGCCCCTTAGCCAGGATGTTGCCGCATGCGATATCAGGAGTAATAAGAATGTTGGCGTTTCCTGCAACATCTCCTGTGATTCCCTTTACTGCCGCAGCCCCGATGTCCATCGCTCCGTCAACCGCGATGGGACCCGCAACGGTGAGTCCGGGAATTCCTTCAGCTGCGATTTCGGCGAACATGACTGTCTCCGGCATTTTCTCGTTGGGAACCTCCACTGCGGCTAAAAGGGCTACAAGGGGCTTTTCGGCACCAAGCCCCATGATCACTTCTGCGGCATTCATGGCAATCTGTCTGAAAGCTTTCTTATCCGGCTTTATGTTCATCCCCCCGTCGGAGATAATAACAAGCCTCTCCTGGGTGGGAACATGAACCACTGCCGCGTGACTGAGCACCCTTCCTGTCCTAAGCCCTATATCTTTATCCAGCAGTGCTTTCTGGAAGATTGATGTTTTTAGTAAACCCTTCATCAGAATATTCGCTTCGCCTGAACGCACAAGCCTTACCGCCTCCAGAGCAGCTTGTTCGGAATCTTCGATGTTCAGAATCTCTATTCCGCGCGGAAGTTCCCTTCCAATACTCCTCAGCGTCTCCCTCACCCCGGCTTCTGGTCCGACTATCACTGTTGATGCGATTTCCTCCTCGAAAGCCGTTATCAGCGCCTCAATGGACGAGGCGTCGTGTCCCATGGGAATAGCGACCCTTGCATCCGAAATCCCTCTGGCTGCCTGTCTGATTTCATTGAAATTACTGAACAAGTGAACCTCCCTGTTATATGAAACCACTTCTGCAGGAATACTTGTTACTGGTCATTAGACGGTATGGTTTGTGTGGTCTCAGTCCTGTTATTTTTTGTATTATGTATACTGATTCAGAGACAGCCAAGGTCACTTTTGACAGCATGGTGGTAAATAATGACCAATCACTCGGTTAAACACAGTAATATGCCTCCATGGGAAGCATCTGCTGCATTTCTTTTCGATTTCGATGGTGTACTCGCCGACAGTGAGCCTCTTTTCAGAAGATCATGGAACATTGCTCTGCAGCCATGGGGACACTCCATTTCACCTGAAGATTACTGGAAGTACTGGTCTTCCATGGGTGAGGGTCTTGAAGGTGAGATCAGAAGATACGGGTTGAACGGCATAGATGTTCCTCTTGCAAAGAAAAGACAGAAAGACATATACGAGGATTTCGTGAACCAGGGAATGATTCCTCTGTTTCCCTCGACAGCCCCGCTTCTGGAAATGCTCTCTTCCAGGGAATACGCACAAAGAAAGCAATTCTGTATCGCTTCAAATACTCCCTATTCGCTTATCCGCAGGATACTTCTCTCAGGGGGTGCACCGGTTCCTCTGATAGTCGGGGGAGATAACCTGAAAAAGAAACCTTCTCCGGATATTTTCCTCCGGGCAGCTGCGCTGCTTGATGCCGCCCCCTCGTCAACTCTTGTTTTCGAGGACTCCTGGAAAGGGATAACCGCCGCCAGAGAGGGTTCTTTCATCAGCGTTCTTGTCCTCAATAGCTGCAACAGAAACCTTGATATAAAAAGTGAATTCGTTATTGACGGAGTACAGCAGATCTTTGAACTTATCACCGATGGGAGCTCGTGATGAATATTGTTCTGGACGGTCAGATTTTTTCAATGCCTTACATCAGCTTCATCGCTGGTTTGTTCTTCTGTCTGCTCGGAAGAAAACTCCTGGGACTGATACTCATTCTTTTCGGAATAATCACGGGATATACATGGGGGGCATCTCTCCTTGCTGATGTTTTAGGCACGACCACTGCAGCAGCACCATGGATACCGTGGGCAGCAGGTATTACGGGGGCGATTCTGGGGCTGATCGCCTGGAAATTATCGATGTTCCTGGTCGGGACGGTAATCGGTCTGTTTATTGCCAGGGGTCTTCTGCCTTATGTG
The DNA here is from genome assembly GCA_039714295.1 of Candidatus Fermentibacterota bacterium. Taxonomy (GTDB): domain Bacteria; phylum Fermentibacterota; class Fermentibacteria; order Fermentibacterales; family JCC-6; genus Aegiribacteria. The sequence continues at coordinate 25,582 of JBDLJP010000002.1, read as the reverse complement.
TCCGGAATTGTTCACACTGGAATCGCTCTTTCCTGCGGTATCCTTGTACACTTTTACAGAGAACCTGTAATAGCTCTCCTTACTGCCATCTCGGGAGCATACATAGCTGCGGGTTCTGCTATTATTCTCATGGACGCGGTCGGTTTTCTCCGTGCAGTCGGGATATCTTCGATAAGCTCAGGCAACGCTACTCTCCTGGTTCTCATCCTGACCGGCATATTCGCTTTAACCGGGTACAAATTCCAGATGCGGAACGTCAACTCTTGAGATGCCTCTGCATGGTAAGTATATTTCCGGGTCGTGCCTGTGTTTTCATTTTCAGGAGGTGCAATTGGGACAGAGACTGATTGACTATGCTGTTGTCGGTGCAGTAATACTCGTTGTTTTCGGGCTTTTCCGGATTTCTAGAGTACTTATGCAGCGGCTTCTCAAGTATCTCAGAAACAGGTACACCGTTTTTAATGCCGACCGGATGCTGGTCACTGGGCTCTTCTTTCTTCTTGCCGGGCTGTTGTTTCTCCCCGCCTTCACCTCTCTTCTTGCCCTGATCAACAGTTCTCATCTTCCGGGGGGGATTGTGCTTCATCTTGCCCTCGTTGCTGTCTCAATTGTTCTTTTCAGCATTTCGGAAGACCTTTTCAGAGATTTTTCTTCATACCCCTCCGATGATTACTGGACCGTCGGCAGTCATTTCAGATTCGTATCTGTACCATTTATCCTGTTCTGGGCAACAGGATCTATTTTTATCAGTCCCATCTTCTATTCCGGTCTTACTCTGATTCTGATGCTTTTTTACCTCTTCGCTCTCTCCTGCAGACCCTCGACACCCAGCGAGACCGGAAACAAATCGGGCTGATGCAGGAAAACCAGCCCCGCGTTCTTCATATAATTACCAAGCTTGCGGTTGGTGGGGCTCAGTTCAATACTTTGATCTCTACCCGGGACATTTCCCGCAAAGGGTATCATTCCGATATTCTTACCGGTCCCGAAAGGCCTTCTGAAGGAGACCTTTTCGGTCTGGCGGAAAAATGGAATCTCAATATCATCACAGCTCCGCACCTCAAGAGGAACATCTCCCCCCTCAGTGACATTCTTGCCCTGTTTGAAATAAAGAAGGTTATCACCAGCGGTGAATACAATATTGTTCATACACACGGATCAAAAGCCCGTTTTCTCGGAAGGATAGCTGCTGCTTCCAGCGACGTGGTCGTAGTACAGACCGCTCATGGATGGCCTTTCTACGACTCAATGAACCACCTGAAGAAGATTTTCTACGTTACTCTGGAAAAATTAGGCTTCAATCTGGCTCATATCAATATCTGCGTAAGTCCCAGAGATCGCGACAAAGCTCTGGAACATGGATTAGGCCATTTCGATGATTACAGGATAATCCGCAGCGGAGTGAACTTCGATGAATTCCGTGCGGCAAAAGGCACCGGTATTGAATCCAGAAGGAAACTGGGTATAGATCCCGGCGCGAAAGTAATCGGTTCGGTTATGCGATTCTGCCCCGAGAAAGCTCCGGATATCTTTGTTAAAGTCGCTGCAGAAGTAATTAAAACAAGGCCTGAAAGTATCTTCATCCTTGTTGGAGACGGCCCTCTCAGAGAACAGACGGAGGATCTGATTCATTCTATGGATCTTGATGATAGCATAATCCTCCTTGGGAGCAGAAAAGATGTTGCGGACATACTTCCCGCCTTTGATGTCTTCCTGATAACTTCCCGTACCGAAGGGCTTCCCAGAGCTCTTCTGGAATCACTTGCTGCCGGTATTCCTGTTGTTTCCACTGATGTCGGCGGAATACACGAACTTATCTGCCGAGGTCGTAACGGTTTTCTCTCCGATGAAGGTGATATTGATTCCCTGGTTTCAGATGTAAATAGAATACTGGATCATCCGGACAGAACGAGTGAACTGGTATCTCATGCGGATCAGGATATTGAGCCCTTCTCTGCGAATCAGATGGTGAATGACCTCTATTTACTGTACACGCATCTGATGTCGCCATTACTTAATGTTGTTTTTTTATGCGACGATGAACCTTTCAATATCCCCAGGACTATTGCGCGAATTATAAGAAAGAGACCCTTTAACAGATATACTTTAGTCTCTCTCAGGGGTCATGGTTCTGTAAAGAATCCTCTTCCGAACATCAGACGCTATATGGCCCTCTACGGTCCAGCCGGGTTTTTAGTTCAATTAGTAAAATTCGCCGCATTAAAAATCTCCGGAACTTTCATGCTGCCAACAAGATACTCTCACTCTCTCAGGCAGACCGCCAGGCGTGAACATGCCGATTACGTTTCACTCGGCAAGCTTAATTCTAAGGATTCAAGGGATTATCTCGGCTCGCTCAATCCGGATGTTTTCATATCGGTGGCATGCCCCCAGATATTGAAGAAGAAAGTCCTTGAAATTCCAGCTCTCGGAGCATGGAACGTTCATTCGGCCATGCTTCCGCGAAACAGAGGCATGCTTCCGACATTCTGGTCGCTTTTCAACGGAGATACTCCCGGAGTAACTCTGCACAAGATGGTTCCGGAACTCGATGCGGGTGAAATCCTGCTTCAGAAAAGTATTGACTGTTCAATCAATGATATTACTCTTCATCAGCTGTTATCCAGAACGAAGCATCTTGCAGCTGATATTATTGCTGATGGGCTGGATCTTCTTGACAGTACTGACTATACTCTTCTTCCAAACCCATCTTCGCAAGGCACAATGAATTCATTTCCCTCGAAGAAAGACATTCTGAGATTTAAGTGGATGGGCGGCAGGATAACAGGCACAAGGAATGAACGTCCGAAAGTAGCCGTTTCATTTGATGTTGAGGAATGGTTCCAGACATATGCGGCCAGAAAGTGGTTTCCCAACGACAAATGGGACAAGATGAACAGCAGAATAGATACTATCCTTGATACGATTCTTCAAATCCTTGATGACCATAAAGCCCAGGCTACTTTCTTCTGCCTGGGCTGGATTGTAGAGCGCCACCCTGAGCTTGTACTCAAAATCCTGGATAGAGGTCATGAAATTGGTTACCATGGCTACAACCATGTTGAGCTTACATCGCTGACAAGGGACGAATTCAGACGAAATCTCGACAAATTCTTCAAACTGATCAATTCATACTCCATCCCTGCTCCTGCCGGTTTCAGGGCACCGAGTTTTTCCATGAAAGAAGATACTTCCTGGGTAGTTGACGAAATAGTTGCCAGCGGTTTCAAGTACGACAGCAGTGTGTATCCTATGTTCAAAATGCGCTATGGTATACCGGGAGCTCCGCAAATTCCTTTCAGCCTTACAGGAGATAAGAGCTCCATCATTGAGCTGCCTCTTGCGTCATTATCTGTTGCCGGACTGAAAGTACCAGTTGCGGGTGGGGCGTACTTCAGATTCTATCCGGGGCTGATTCACCGAATGTTACTTAGATCTGTCTCCCGGACCAGGAGAACTCCCGTTCTCTATTTTCATCCATGGGAAATAGATTCAATAAACATTTCGGGCAGAATGAACCTTTTTCAGAGGATCAGGCAACATCATAATTCGGGTCAGAGTACCATTTCAAGGCTGCGCAAAATACTTAAGTTTTACAGAGGCATCACTCTAAAAGAGCTCGCAGAAGAAGTGAGTACAACTGAGCTGACTGAATTCAAGTTATGAAAAACCGCCTGATATTTACTTCAGGCGGCTTTCTATCCACAAATCGCAATACTGCTTAAGGAGCGTTTATGGCTCCTACAGGACAGGCGGGAATACATGCTCCGCAATCTATGCAGGTGTCTGGGTCAATTGAGTATTTGTCACCTTCGGTTATCGCGTCAACGGGACATTCCGGCATGCAAGCTCCACAGGCAATACACTCATCGTTAATTTTATGGGCCATTCGATCTCCTTCCATTTTTTCAGATAGATCAGAAAATACTCTCTGATACATTCGAGCGATTATATCCGCTCAGTTAATTACGGTCAACAATTTCCTTCAGGCATCTGCCCCTGATCTGATAATAAGAAGAATTCTTTCCAGCTCATCAAGGTTGTGATAGCTGATCTCTATTCTGCCGGTTTTGCTTTTTCCCCTGATCCGTACCTTTGTTTTCAGAATTCTCTGCAGGTTATCCTGAAGCTTCCTTATTTCAGCTGATTCCGATGTGGAAGTATTTTTAGTCTTGCTTTCTATGCTCGAACTCAGCTTCCGAACCTTCTCTTCAATCTGCCGCACTGACAAGTCTCGTTTTGCCGCATTTACCGCCATCCTCAATAAAAGAGCTTTATTCGAGATGCCCAGCAAAGCTCTTCCGTGCCCCATACTCAACTGGCTGCTTCTGAGAAGATCAAGCACCTGTTCAGGAAGATCCAGAAGTCTCTGATAATTCGCAACTGAAGATCGGCTGATGCCAACGATTTCTCCCATTTTCTCCTGCGTAAGGTCAAATTCTGAAGATAGCCTCTGAAAGGCCTCCGCCTTCTCAACAGGACCAAGATCCTGACGCTGGATGTTTTCAACCAGAGCAAGCGCCAGCATCTGCTGATTATCAGCTTCTCTGACGATCACTGGTACATTCTTAAACCCCGCCTCATGCGCAGCTCTCAAGCGCCGCTCTCCGGCTATAAGCTGAAACCTCTCACCGGATTTTCTGATTACAAGCGGCTGAAGTATCCCCTGTGAAATAATGGATCTCGCCAGGGACGCTATTTCATCCTTCTTCCATTCCTTCCTTGGCTGGAAGGGATTTGGATCAATGAGCTCTATAGCAACTTCCCGGGGGCTCTGCTTATCACCATCTGTGATCCCGGGGAATATTTCCTCCATACCTTTCCCAAGCGCCCTTCTTTTCCGTTTCGTCATCTATTCATCACCTCCCTTGCCAGATCAAAATAGCTTACAGCGCCCTTCGACTTGGCATCGTACATAAGCACAGGCATCCCGTAACTCGGTGCTTCGCTGAGCTTTACGTTCCTAGGAATATATGTGTTGAAAAGAGTGGATCCCATAAAATCTCTTACTTCCTCCTCTACTTCGCGGCTGAGGATAAGCCTTCTGTCGAACATAGTAAGGACAACTCCGCTTATCTTAAGTCCCGGATTCCAGAGCTGCCTGATATTCCTCACTGTATCCATCAGGTGAGAAAGCCCTTCCAGAGCGTAATACTCACTTTGAAGCGTTACAAGAACTTCATTTGATGCAACAAGAGCATTGATGGTCAGTAAACCCAATGATGGCGGACAGTCGATAAGTACGTAATCAAACCTGTCAGTAATATGCTCCATCGCTTCCTTCAGGAGATATTCTCTGTACTCGGTTCCTGCAAGTTCGATCTCAAGTCCGGACAGGTTTTTCGATCCCGGAATCAGCATAAGTCCCTCTACTCCAGTGGGTTTAATAACCTCATCAAGGCTGTTTTCTCCCAGAATCAGAGAATTGATGTTGTTTCCGGGAGTTTCGATTATCCCCAGCCCTGAAGTAGCGTTTACCTGGGGATCAAAATCTATCAGAAGAACATCACAATCGTTCATGGCAAGGCTGGCACCGAGGTTGATAACAGTAGTGGTTTTCCCAACACCGCCTTTCTGGTTCGCAACTGCGATTATCCTTGATGCTGTCATTCTATTCCTTTTCTGGGTTGTCATATCCCGAAGCGGATACACCTACAAAAGCGACCCTGTATCATAAATTGTGATATCGGTGTTGAGAAGGAATGTGTAATAATCCGAATCAGACTCGATACTGCACCAGAAATCCGCCGCGGTCAAGCGGTGGGCAACTTAGTTCCATGTAGCCTGCAACATTTTTCATGATGGATATTTCAGGCTGTCTGTACACTAGAGTCGATCCTTTTCCGGCTGCTTTACCGATTCCTGCAAGCAATGAAGCGGGTGGAGCAACTGATCTGGCTACGAATTGCCTGACTCCCTCTTCAGGATTGAAATCCTCAAGTCTCAGCGGGACTGTAATACAATTATCAAGACCAAGTGCAGATGCTGAGGAATCCAGGACCAGATACCTCTTGCTCCTTGGCGCAAGAAGTATCATCCGAACTCCCATAATCGCGAGAATCATTCCCGGGAACCCGTTGCCGCTTCCGATATCAACAACTGTCTGTTCTTTATCAAGCAGGCGGGAATACTGTATTGATTCAAGAAAATGCCTTCCCCACAGCCTGTTTCTCTCTCTTGGTCCTATCAGATTGATTCTTTCTGATCTGTCAAGAAGAATCCCGGCGAAGATACCGAAAAGCTCCAGCTGGGTCTCTGTGATATTCAGATTCAGTTCCTCGATATCTTTCAGAATTACGTTCAGGGGCGGGAACGAGAGGGGGAAGGGTTTCATCTGTCGTCCGCTTTCCCGGGAGTGTTCCACGTGGAACCCGCTCTGCCGAGATATATCAGAAGACCATGCAGGTCAGTCGGTCTTATTCCGGGGATTCTTTCCGCACCCGCCAGAGTTTCCGGTCTTTCCCTTTCCAGAACCTCCCTCGCTTCCCAGCATATTTCATCTATCTCCATGTAGGAACCGATCCTTCTGAGACTGATCCTGTCAAGGTTTCTGCTTGATTCGTGCCTTCTGAGGTTTCTTTCAATGTACCCCCGGTATTTTTCGTCAAGAATAACAGAATGCAGTATTCTGTCATCCATCCCGCCAAACGAGTGTGTCTGAGATTTTACAATCTCAACAGTTATTCCTGGTCTTCTGCACAATCTGGACAGACGCATCCCTTCCAGCGACTCGTTTTCGAGGATATCCCACACAGCCGATGCTTCTTTTATGTTGCCATTCAGAAGCTCTCTCTTTTCCGCTGACAGTATCCCGAAAGAGTCTCCATAGCTGTAAAGCCTTCTGTCTGCGTTATCCTGTCGTAAATGCAGCCGATTCTCTGCTCTGGAAGAAAACATTCTGTACGGTTCGTCCGCTCCCTTGCTGACGATATCATCTATCATAACCCCGATATAGGAATCCATTCTTGAAAGTTTCAGCGGCTTCTCGCGCTTCACCATCCTGCCTGCGTTGACTCCGGCTACTAATCCCAGCCCGGCGGCTTCTTCGTATCCGGAAGTACCGCATATCTGTCCGGCAGCGAACACATTCTCAGTTTTTCTCAATTTGAGAGTATCGTCAATTTCCGAGAAGTGAAAATAGGAGTATTCAACGGCATATCCATAATCAGATATTTCCGCGCTTCCGAAACCCCGAAGAGACCTTACCATTCTCTTCTGTGCTTCTCTTGGCAGGCTGGTTGAAAGGCCGTTCAGATAGAAGTTTCTCGAATTGTATCCCATTGGTTCCACGTAGATTTTATGTCTTTCCCTGTCCGGGAATTTAACAACTTTGTCCTCGTAGCTTGGGCAGTATCTCGGTCCCGTTCCCTCTATCCTTCCAGCCATCAGCGGGGAAAGATGGAGATAATCCCTGGCAATGTTCATTGTATTTTTATCGGTGTACGTTATGTAACACTCTTCCTTTTTCTTCTCTCTCTCCTCTTTTCGGAAACTGAAAGAAAAGTCTGTTTCTTCAGACTGCTGAACCTCTAGTTCTGCTGTATTCACTGTGTTTCTAATGATTCTTGCGGGAGTACCCGTTTTGAAGCGTTCCACGTGGAACATTCTCCTTACAAGATCTCGTTCCAGTGAATCTGCGGATATATCTCCTATTCTTCCGCCCCTCCAGTGCTCATCTCCCCTGAAGAGCCTTCCTTTCAGAAATGTTCCAGCGGCGAGTACTACTGTTTTCCCTTTTATACTTCCTGTTTTTCTGCAGCCTACACCGGTAACATTTTCTGTTAAGCCATCGAGTCTCGTTACTTCATCTTCTATAATTTCTATTCCGCTGTTTTTAATGTACAGCTGCTGCGCCTTTGCATACTCTTCGGCATCCGCCTGAATCCTCGGGCCCCATACAGCCGGTCCTTTTCTTCTGTTGAGCATCCTGAAGTGGAGGGCAGTGGCATCTGCTGAACGGGCCATTGATCCATCAAGCGCATCTATTTCGCGAACGATTGTGCCCTTCGCTATTCCTCCTATTGCGGGATTGCAGGACATTTCACCAATACGCCTGAGCTTCGCTGATATCAGAACGACACTGCAGCCTAGTCTTTGTGCCGCAAGCGCGGCCTCTATTCCGGCATGTCCGCCACCGACGACGATTACATCCCATACATCTGTCATTTTCCTACACACATTCCGGACAGAGCCCGTTCAACGCTCAGCTGGACATTTTCTCCTCTGCCGATGATTCTTCTTGTTTCTATTTCCGCTTCTGTCAGAAGCTCTGAAGCCAGATCATATTCTCCGGACAGTATGAAATCGTATGATTCCTTTATAACTCCTTCTATCCTCTCAGCCGCACCTGACAGAGACATGCTCCCGGGAACCCTTGAAAGAATAACTCTCAACTCCTCCAGGCCCTCCCCCGAGACAGAAGATACGTTCAGCATATCATCTGGTTTCTCTTTTCCGGCAAGATCACTTTTTGCCGCGATCTCTATTATCTCTCCAGCCTTTTCCCTGACTTCGTCCGGAGGCGCTATCTTTCCGCCCACAGACATCCAGATCACTCTTTCAGTTCCCTCAAGATCATCTATAGCCGTTTCCGACGCTGTCCTGTCCAACCCTGTACCATCTGTACCTGCGGTGTCGCAAAGCTGTATTCTTCTTCCGCTGACTTCCATAAAACATGTTGATCCATCGCGAGTTGTACCGGGTTCCTCTGATACCAGAGCTCTTCCTTTTCCAGTCAGCAGATTAAAAAGGGTAGATTTTCCAGAATTCATCGGCCCCATAAGTATTACTCTGGCTCTTTTTTCAATTGATTCCGCTTCTCTTCTGAAAACCATGGCTATTCTCATTACTTCATCGAACAGATGTCCGGTACTCTCTTCATTCTTGTCAAAATGCGCTTCGCCGAACTCTATAGCACCTTCTACCGCTTCTCTTGTGCTTTCTATCCCTCTTAGGAGCTTTATGCAACTACTTTCTATTTCCCCGCTAAAGGCAGCGGACTCCCTCTGTGTGTCCCACAGGGCCGCAAGTGCTATTATCTGTACAGCATTCAGCCCGCCATTTGCGTACGCCCTGCGCGCGAATTCACCCGGCTCGGCTCTTCTAGCCCCGCTATTTATCAGGATTTCAATTATCTTTCTGATCGAGTGAGGTATTCCGTGACAGATGATCTCTACCATTTCTTCACCGGTAAAGCTTTTTCCTTCCGGCCATGAAACAGCTACAACCTCATCAATTATTCGACCGTTCTCAAAGATCCTTCCGACTTTTCTGCGCATTCCGCTCAGCCGATTCTGTTCAAGGGACATGATGCTTTCAAGAATCTCCGTGGATCCTTTTCCGCTGATTCTTATCACGGAAAGCGCCGATGTTCCTTCAGGTGTCGCAACTGCGCAGATGATCTCCGGTGGCATTTTATTCACATCCAACTCTTCCATGTAAATTTATACAGACACGGCTTCAGCTCTGTGCGACCTCAAGTTTATTCTTGATACGCTGCTGCTGCCATATCGTCAGCAGACTGTTGCTGAACCAGTACATGGTCAGACCTGCCGGGAACCTCATGAAAAGGAATGTCATGAATATCGGCATCATGTACATCATCCCTTTCTGGTTCTGATCGGTCATTGTCATTTTCTGCTGAAGGAACATTGCTATTCCCATAAGAAGAGCCAGTATCCCGATTCCGTGAAGACCTAATATCGGAGACTGGAATGGTATCAGTATTTCCGGTTTTGAGAGATCCTGAATCCATAAAATGAATGGTGCTCCTCTGAGCTGTACTGAATTGGCAAGCACACGGTACAGTGCAAAGAATACAGGCATCTGCATTATGAGCGGCAGGCAACCCCCAAGCGGGTTCACTCCCTCATCCCTGTAAAGCTTCTGCATAGCGCTCTGCAGGGCTTTCGGATCGCTCTTGTACTTATCCTGCAGTTCCTTCATTTTCGGTTGTACCTGTTTTAGCATTGCCATCGACTTGAAACTCTTCGTAGTAAGCGGCATAAGAATAAGCTTTAGCACTATCGCCAGCAGTATGATCTTTATCCCCCAGTTGCTGATGAATGAGAGAACTGACGTGCAGAACCAGAAGAGCAGCCTGCCTATATCTCTTATCACAGGCCATCCGAAATCAACAAGTCTGCTTGTGTCTCTTCCAAGCGCCCGCAGCCTTCCGTAATCAAGAGGTCCCGCGTATATGAAAATGCGGTTATCCTGCAATCCTATTGACGGTGATTCGTCTTCTTCAGATGCGTACAGGTATCCATAAGCTCTTTCATAGGATTGCGGCATCATTATAATCGCGAAATACTGTGACCTTGCTGCTATCCACTCTACATTACCTACCTGGTCATTTTCTGTTATACTGTTGGATCCTCTGCTTTTAACCTTATCCGCGTTCCACTGCGCTTTGAAATATCTTGTCAGGTTGGAATTCATTTCACTTACAGGGAGAATCCCTGCGTTCAGTGTGGTTATTTCTGCAAGACCCTCGGTTTCGTACAGAAAACCGTACTGCCCCGGCGTAAATGTATATTTGATCTCTGTCTGACCTGAATTGTCAGTAAATACGAGCGTTTGCGGTATTTCATTGACAATAAGAGTATCTTCCGCTGAGGTTTCAAAATATGTGCTGTTTGGGGTCCAGCTGTTCTCATCAAAATTAATACTCTCTCCGTTTCCGGCACCCGGCATATCCTCGTATTGTGGTAATTTCCAACCAGTTACGGTTCCCCCTGCGGTTGATATATCAGCTTCAACGATGACGTTATCGCCTTCAAACACTATTACCTTAATCACTCTTTCATCAGGTAATATTTCGTTTAAATCATTATTATGTATTTTATCAGGAGCAATAGAATTGCCCGTCCTATCGGTATTTGCTGTGTCTTCAAGCACAGGCAGCTGTTCATGCTGATCGGACTGTATTTCCTGCGGATTACTTTGTGAATTCTGCGCAGTTGATGATTTTCCCATGAACTGCCAGCTGATAAACAGTACCGCTGCCATCAAAACAGCAGCAAGAAGGAGCCTCTTTTGATCACTCATTTACGTTTCTCCAATTTTTCCGGAACAGGGTCGTATCCGCCCTGTCTGAATGGATGGCACCGGAGCAGGCGTAAGACCGCCAGTTTCAGTCCTCTGAAAACTCCGTACCTCCTTATAGCGGTTTCCGCATAAACACTGCAGGTTGGTTTATAAATGCAGCTGGGTGGAAACACTGGCGATATGAATTTTCTGTATCCCCTTATTGCAGCTATCAGAAAAGACTCTATCGGTTTCATTTCTTTCTGGTCTTTTTCACTCATCTGCACTGTCTCTTCAGCTATTGCTGTTATTTATTTCGGACACCATTGTCTCAAAATCCTCTTTTATATCCTGCCAGCGCGCATCGCTCAGTTTTCCAGCAGGCAATATAACTATATCCGCCGCGATTCTTTTTCGATTCTGATCGGCAAGCCCTTTGATTCTTCTTCTAATCAGGTTTCTTTTCACGGCGTTTCCGCTTCTGGCTGAAAGTGAAAACCCCAGACGTATATTGCCCAGGGTATTCTTAATGTATACTGCCCTGAATGATACACCCCTGAAAGAATTACCTCTTCTGAAAACTTTTCTGAACTGGTAACCTTTTTTTAGGGTTTTATCCAATCGGTTCAGGGTATCAGTTTCTTTCTTCCCTTTCTTCTCCGGGCATTGATTGTTCTTCTGCCGCTTTTTGTCGACATTCTCTTTCTGAACCCGTGCCTTCTTGCTTTTGACAGGTTGCTTGGTTGAAAGGTTCTTTTCATTAATCATCACTCTTTCCTGAATACTCGCCTTGACGGCGGTGGGATTACTGCATCAGTTTCAACAGTCAGGTAAATATCTTTCTCTGGAGTCAACGATTGTGAAAGTTAGCCAATATAATCATATATGTCAAGTATTTGAGAGTGCTCTCCTGAGATACCGCAGGGTTTTCAACAGTATCCTTTCTATTGAAACGATCTCTTTCTTTAAGTTTATGTATATCTTTAAGTTAGAATATGCTTTGTTTGTTGATATCCCTGTGGATAAAGACCGTTTTTTACTGTATGCTATTGCTTTACGCTTTAGACATTGATTGGAACACTCATGGAAAATTTCGACCCCTCAGACCTGTGGAACCGCTGTCTTCTGGAAGCAGAACGCAGACTCGAAGCTACCGAATTTGAAGCATGGTTAAAAGACTCAACCTATGAAGACATCAACGGAACCAGGCTGGTTATAAGGTTCAGCAACTCTTTTGTCGCAGGACACGCAAAATCACGCTTCGGAAATATGCTTGATGATATTATCCGTAATATTTCCGGAAGGAACGAACTTGCTCTTCAGTTCATAGGAGATCCTGCCGGACCAGGTCCTTCCGGTACTTCAAGGCTTGCTGCCAAAAGAGAAACCTCTTCCTCTGATTACAATTTTCTACGCTCGAATTATACGTTCGATCATTTTGTCGTAGGTCCCAGTAACCAGCTGGCCCACGCCGGCGCTCTTGCCGTCAGCCGTGATATCGGCTCAACGAATTACAACCCTTTGTTCATATATGGAGGAGTGGGGCTCGGTAAAACTCATCTTATCCAGGCTATAGCACATCACTTAAGACAGGAAGGCTCAGGCAGAACCTTCAGGTATATTTCCACCGAACTTCTTGTGGGAACTTTTATCAACTGTGTGATGCAGAATGAATATACATCTTTCCAGAAACTCTTTCGCGGTATCGATTATTTTCTTATGGATGACATACAGTTCCTAGCAAAAAAAGATCAGACACAGGAAGCTTTCTTCCATCGCTTCAATGAACTTCATCAGCAGGGAAAACAGATCGTTCTTACATCCGACAGACCTCCACATGAACTTCCCGATCTACCCGAACGGTTAATAAGCCGCTTCCAGTCCGGTCTTGTTGCAGATATCAAACCTCCCGAATACGAAACACGACTGGCCATACTTCAGCTTCTTGTGAGAGACGAAGAGCTGGATGTGAGCCTTGATGTGCTCGATTTCATAGCATCTTCGATCAGAAAGAATGTAAGACAGTTATCCGGTGTAATTCACAGACTCGCCGCAATGTCCAGGCTTACCGGTTGCAGCGTTGATATGGATCTTGCTCAAAAAGAGATACAGTCTTCACTCGGTACTATTACAAGAAGGCTTACTCCCGGTAACATTGCAGCTGTTGTTGCGGAAAGTTTCGATGTTTCCCCCAGTCAGCTTAAGGGAAGACAGCAGAAGCATACCGTTCTGATACCAAGACAGATTTCCATGTCCCTTATTCGTGAACTGACTTCGATGTCTCTCAAAGACATAGGCGCCTTTTTCGCAGGCAGAGATCATTCCACTGTTCTGAACTCTATAGACAGGATAAAGGAACTCAAAGAAAGTGATCCTGAACTTAACAGAAAAATAGAGGAAATAAGAAGTAAGCTGGTCTCAATTTGAGAGTTTTTCATGTTTCCGAAGCACATTGTGTAAAAGCGTCTATCTGAGAGTGTTGAATACTATCACCTGTGGAAAAGCCCTATTTCACTATTGTGTTATCAACATTTATTCAACATGCACTACGCGCTCCTGTCTTTTCGGCATGTGACATGTCCACATATCCACATGTATAATAACTATCATTATTGTTCTCAAATTACTGTATTCATAAAGCTGGAGGATATCCCATGATTAAACTTCTTGTCAATCATTCCGACTTGCTGAAAGGTCTTAATTGTGTAGCAACAGCCCTCCCTACAAGAAGCAGTCTCCCTTACCTGACTAATGTTCTTCTTGAAACAGAAGGAGAAACCCTTCGCTTATCCGCAACCGATCTTGATACTACTGTCATTACAACAATTCCAGCATCCATAACCACATCAGGATCAATAACGCTTCCAGGCAAGAAACTGCACGAAATAGTACGTGAATTATCGGAAGAGGAAGTTCGTCTTAGCGGAACCGGAAACAGAATTACCATCAGTTGCGGAAAGGGTTCTTTCACTCTTAGCGGTAATTCCAGCGAACAGTTTCCCTCCCTTCCATCCAAAAGCGGTGTTGATCCGGCTCAGATTCCTGTTGATGTATTTTCGGACGCTATTAGAAAAACATCGTACGCGGTAGCCAGAGATGATTACAGGGCAACACTGAATGGAGCTCTTCTTGATATCGGCGGAAATGGATTTGAAATGGTTGCGACTGATGGTCACAGGCTCAGCTGTATTACACTTGGAAGTTTATCTTCCCCTGTTGACATCCACGCCCTGGTTACACAGAAAGCTCTTAATCTCTTTGCGAAACTGGCGTCAGAAGGAGATGTTCTTGTGAGATTCAAGGGTTCACAAATATCTTTTGAATTCGGCAATACTGTTATTTTCAGCAGAACTATAGACGGGGAATACCCTCCTTACAGGAAGGTTATTCCGCAGGACAACGACTGTATTCTTTCCACAGATAGAAACGATCTTTTAGCGGTCCTTCGCCGTGTCAAAACCATGGCAAACCCGACAACACATCAGATTAAATTTTCACTTGAACCGGGAAAGGTTCTTGTTCATTCTGAAAGCGCGGATGCCGGAGATGCACAGGAAGATCTTGCTGCCGAGTATTCCGGAAGTCCCTTTCAGATAGGTTTTAATGGAAATTTCCTTATGGAGATACTTCGAAACATGGGCTGTTCAAGGATTAAAATGATGATGAAAGACAGCAATACGGCGGTTGTGATCAAAGATGAGGAAGAAACAGATGGATCCGATTCCTACCTCGCTCTGATCATGCCTGTTAAGCTGACAAAGGCTGCTGAAGAGTAGTATTCAGGATCACAGTGAAAAAAATTGACAGTCTGATTCCTGATGTACTGAGCAATTACAAACCTGATGTGTACCAGAAGAGACAGAATGTTATTGCGATGTGGAAAGATATTGTGGGAGATGAACTGGCCGCATATGCTAAACCGGCGGGTATCAGAGAATCAGTACTTTTGATAAAAGTTCTTCATCCAGCGGCATCGATGGAGATTGTATTGAGAAAAATAGAAATACTGCACAAGCTGAATTCAGTATGGGATGTCGAACTATTTACAGATCTGAAAACAGTATAGCCGGGAAGGTGGAAGGTAAACAGCTTGACCGAGAATAACACAAGCTATGACGCGAACTCGATCAAAGTCCTGAAGGGTCTTGAAGCTGTCAGGAAAAGACCGAGCATGTATATCGGTTCAACATCTCAGACGGGTCTTCATCACCTGGTCTGGGAGGTAGTTGATAACAGTATCGACGAGGCTCAATCAGGTTTCTGTACTTCAATAGAGGTGATCCTGCACGATGACAGATCGATCTCCATTAACGACAATGGACGCGGAATCCCGATTGAAATGCACGAGAGCGGCAAAACAGCTCTTGAAGTTGTAATGACAACTCTGCATGCTGGAGGAAAATTCGATAATACCGCCTATAAAACATCCGGAGGGCTGCATGGCGTTGGAGTAAGCGTGGTTAACGCTTTATCACAATGGCTTACTGTTGAGGTCTTCAAGGGTGGGGAGATATATCAACAGAGTTTCCGACGCGGAGAACCGGAAGGCCCGCAAGAGAATAAAGGTAAAACTGATCTTACAGGAACAAGAATCAGATTCATGCCGGATTACGAAGAGATCTTTGAAACATCTACTCTCAATTTTGAAACACTGTCCGGCAGACTTCGAGAGCTGGCGTATCTGAACAACGGACTGAAGCTTTCTATTTCCGATAAACGGCGAGGGTTCGCGGAGAGACAGGAGGATTTCTGTTTCGAAGGCGGTCTTAGTTCTTTTGTAGCGTACATAAACGAAGCCAATGCCACGCTTCATGATCCTGTTAGAATAAGCGGAGAATTCGAACTGGATGAAGACGGGTTAATCATTATTGATGTTGCACTGCAATATAATAAAGCCTTCAAGGAGGACATTTTTTCTTTTGTGAATAACATCAATACAATTGATGGCGGTACACATTTATCTGGAATGAAATCAGCTCTGACAAGAACACTGAACGAATATGCCTCGACCAATAACCTCTTCAACAGTAAAGATGCCACTTTCTCGGGCAGTGATGTAAGAGAAGGCCTGGCAGCGGTTATAAGCGTAAAGATTCCCGATCCTCAGTTCGAGGGACAGACGAAAACAAGGCTTGGGAACAGAAGTGTTCAGGGGGCTGTGCTTTCACATATAAGCAGGGGAATATCGACTTTCCTCGAGGAGAACCCCTCTATCGCACGAGACATCATTCAGAAATGCCTTCTTAACCACAGTTCCCGCCAGGCTGCAAAAAAAGCAAGGGAACTTACAAGAAGGAAGTCAGCACTCGAAACCGCTGCTCTTCCCGGAAAGCTTGCTGACTGCTCCGTGAACAGCCCGGAGGAAGCAGAGCTTTTCATAGTAGAGGGAAATTCAGCCGGGGGTTCGGCAAAGCAGGGCCGTAACAGGCACTTTCAAGCTATACTTCCGCTCAGAGGAAAGATCATCAACGTAGAGAAGGCACACCTTGCGAAAGTATTAAAAAACAACGAAATAAGGACTATCATCACCGCTGCGGGAACGGGTATTGAAGAAGATTTCGATATCAGCAATCTCAGGTACCATAAAATCATAATCATGACAGATGCTGATGTTGACGGATCTCATATAAGAACCCTGCTGCTTACATTCTTTTACAGGCACATGATAGAACTGATTGAGAACGGATACATATATGTAGCACAGCCCCCTCTGTACCTTTTGAAGAAAGGCAGTGCTAAAAGATACGCATACAACGAAGCAGAAAGAACCAGAATTGCAGAGGAGTTCGGTAATACCGGCATTACAGTCCAGAGGTACAAAGGGCTCGGAGAAATGAACCCGGATCAGCTGTGGGCAACTACGATGGATCCCGAAAAGCGGGTTCTCCTTAAAATAAGGCTTGAGAACGCGATGGAGGCAAGTCATATTTTTTCCGTTCTAATGGGAGATGATGTTGAGCCGAGGCGTGAGTTCATTCAGCAGCATTCCGCTGAAGTAATGAATCTTGATGTGTAGAGTCCTGTCAGTTGGCAGGATATAAGGAACAACCTGTGAATAAACCAGAAGGAACCTCAGTATGACCGACAAGGCTGAAAAAGACCAGTTGAGCAGCAGTCATATAGTTCAACCGGATATCATTGACATAGAAGAGGAAATGAAGCGCTCCTACATGGATTATTCCATGAGCGTAATAGTTTCAAGAGCGTTGCCGGATGTAAGAGATGGTTTGAAACCGGTACACAGAAGAATTCTGTATTCGATGTACGAGCAGAAATTAACCCACAAACGGGCATACAGGAAATCAGCAACGGTTGTTGGTGATGTCCTGGGTAAATATCATCCGCACGGCGATTCCGCAGTTTACGACGCAATGGTAAGAATGGCGCAGGATTTTTCACTCCTCCACCCCCTGGTGGATGGACAGGGTAACTTCGGATCAATAGACGGTGATCCGGCAGCTGCATACAGATACACTGAAGCAAGAATGTCCAGGATTGGCGCTGAAATGCTTCGCGATATCGATAAGGAAACCGTTGATCTGGTTCCCAATTTCGATGACCGCCTTTCAGAACCGTCAATACTTCCCTCCGGAATACCGAACCTTCTTGTTAACGGTTCATCGGGTATAGCTGTTGGGATGGCTACAAACATACCGCCACACAATCTTCGAGAGGTAGTCAGTGCGTGCCGCAGTATTATTGAGAACCCGGACCTTACCGAAGAGGAACTTTTCAGCATTGTTAAGGGACCGGATTTCCCGACCGGCGGCATAATCATGGGCATGAGGGGTATAAGGGATTGTTACAGAACCGGAAAAGGGTCTATCCGGGTCCGCGGAAGGGTCACTATTGAAGAAGCTCCCAGGAACAGGGAAGCCATAATAATCACAGAGATTCCCTACCAGGTGAACAAGACCAAACTCATAGAGAGTATTGCGGAACTCGTAAAACAGAAGAAAATTGTATCCATAGCAGACCTTCGCGATGAATCTGACAGAGAGGGCATGCGTATAGTCATTATTCTGAAGAATGACGCTCTTTCCGAAGTAGTTCTTAACCAGCTTTACAAGCACACCACTCTCTCAAAAACATTCGGAGCGAACTGTCTTGCCCTCTGCGGAGGAAGACCGCTGAGACTTACACTGCGTGAATTTCTTGACCATTACATCAACCACAGGCACGATGTTATTGACAGACGGGTCAAGTTTGATCTTGCAAAGACGGAAGCCAGAACCCACATTGTTGAAGGTCTCCTGAAAGCGCAGGATTCAATAGAAGAAATTATCAGGGTCATCAGGGAATCGGACAACACAGACGAAGCCAAAATCGCGCTTGTTGAAGAGTTCGGGTTCTCCGAAATTCAGGCTCAGGCAATACTTGATATGCGCTTGAGAAGACTCACCGGTCTTGAACGGGACGAGCTTGAGAAAGAATACAGTGAACTTAAGGTTCTTCTTGCGGAACTCAGGGAGATCACAGCAAGCAGGCAGAAGAGGATGAAGATCGTTTCAGACGAACTGTCGATTATTGCTGAAGAGTACGGTCATGAACGAAAAACAGAAATTTCACCTTACGCTCCGGGAGAAATAGATATAGAGGATCTGATTCCGGACGATGAGATGGTAATTACTGTTTCGCGCGAGGGTTACATCAAAAGGCTCTCATCGGATACATACAAAATTCAGCACAGGGGCGGAAAAGGCATTACCGGGGCAAAGACACGGGAAGAGGATGCCCTGCAGCAGATATTTATTTCTTCAAATCACAGTTATATTCTGTTTTTTACCAATCAGGGAAGGTGTTACTGGCTCAAGGTATACAGGATTCCCGAAGCGGGGCGTATAAGCAAAGGAAAAGCGATAGTTAATCTTCTGGACCTCGAGCCGGATGAACGGCCGGTTGCCAACGTCTGCGTGAAGGAGTTCGATGAAGACAGGTTTATACTGATGGCAACCAGCAACGGCATCGTGAAGAAAACAGCACTATCCAGCTACAGTCACCCGAGGAAAAACGGGATATGGGCCATCAAACTTGATAACAACGCTGAATTGGTGTCCGCATCACTCACAGACGGCAGCAGCAGGATTATCCTGGCTCTTGCGGGCGGTAAGGCCAATAGATTTTCCGAGAACGAAGTCCGCCCAACGAGCAGGTACACAAGGGGCGTAAGAGGCATCAGAGTAGATAAAGACGACAAGCTGGTCAGTATGGTGGCGATGGAGAAACCCGGAAGCCTGCTGACGGTGACGGAGGGCGGATACGGCAAAAGGACACCGTCTGATGATTACAGGCTTACCCACAGGGGAAGCGGCGGAGTTATCAATATTCGCAATATCGATAGAAACGGGTCAGTTATTTCAATTATGCCGGTTTCCGAAGATGACGAACTAATACTTATCTCCGCGCTTGGAATGATCATCAGGCTTCCGATCGGGCAGATAAGAGAGATGGGCCGCAGCACGATGGGTGTCAGACTGATGAACCTGCCCGATGAAGACAGGGTGGTGGACGCAGCTATTGTACATCCCGGCGATAACAGTATGGATCAGGGAGAATCGGAATAGAAGTTCAGGAATTTATAAGTCAGATAGAAGCATGGAGTAAGGAGAATCAACTTCGCTCCGAGAATCCTCCCGAAGTAGGAAAGGGTTTCAGCCTCCCCGAAAAAAGCCTTGATACATCGGTCATCTCCCCCGCAATACTGGACAGGGTTCTGTCAATCCCCCTTTTTTCCGAGGAATGGATAGTAGCCGGCAATGCACTGGCATACCTTCTAACAACAATAAAAAGCAGAGATGTAGAAAAAATACTCAAAGGTATTGAAAGAATGGGAACTCCTCCTCCGATCATGGAGGATTCAGCCGCCAAGTGGTTCATTGCCCTGACCAATCTTTCATCTGAGACAGCAGTCGTGGCTGTTCAGGAGTTATTTCATCTCAGCTGGGTGTGGAATCAGGTCGGTCCGCGTACAGGACTTGTATTCAGCGATCTTTTGTCACTGCTGTACAAGGTATTTCATGTTCTTTCCGAAAACCCGGAAGACCTGTTCCTTGCAGAAGTATTAGTCCAGAAAGGTATCAGGTGGCCTGAACGGTTCGGCTTCATGCTTGAGCGGACACGGATAGGCGGAGGAAACATCGTACGGGCTCTTCAGCGCGCATCTGAAATTATGAGCGATGCTCCCCCTGCCGTACACGAAACTCTTATTGATTTCGCAGTCGAGACCGGATGGTATCTTCTTTCAAAGGAAGATCTTCCCGTATGGAGATCGGTAGGAAGGAACGGAGAATCTCTATTCAGAAAGATGAGAGGGTTCTCTATTCAGATGGAAGCAATTCGTACCCTTTCAGGTTTTCTTGGAAAACTTGAAGAAACGGAAGAACTGAAGTCACTGCTTGAAGATACAATGAAAATCGTAATTGCCGATATAGTTGGTGAACTTGCCGAACCGGAGATGAATGAAGTTCTTGAAAATGCTTCTGAGCAGGCGATCGAAGCCCTTAAGCGAAGAGCCGAGAGAAATATTAACTTTGATATTATAAACCTGCCTGTTACCAACATCGGGACTTCAGCTGAGTTCGGGAGAGCCATCGCTGAAATAATGCTGTTCTCGGGAGGGGGCGACGCCAGTTACAAATATTTCCGGGAAGCGTACTCTATCGCAACAGAGACGAATGATAACAACCTTGTAATCATGCTATCCGGGCTTGCGCGCGAAAGAAACGGATACGAATATCTTGAGGCCAACAAAACCGAGTTTTACATTGATTTTATACCTGTAATACTGCAGCTTCTTGAAGGGAGAACAAGTTCAGCTGATATCAGATGGACGGTTGATTCTGCCGGACGTCTTATGGATTCGATTCTCAGTCAGGAAGATCCCGCAGCTGCAATAGAAGCGACGGACAGTTATCTGCAGAAAAAAGGGATAAGCAACAAAAAATTTCTGCCGACACTTGTTCTGCTTCTCCGCTCAAACAGAAATGTCAAGTTTCAGGATCTCATTTCAAAAAGCGAGGCATTCGCTGACATTCTTGATCTTCTGACCGGTACCTGCAGAAAAAGACTGCTGGAAGGAGAACAGACAGAATGGCTGGCGCCTCTTGCAGAGGAGCCCATAGATTCGGCGCGGCATATTTCCAGAGCCCTTGAAAATATAGGCAGCAAAGATCTCCGCGGAAGATTCCTGGATAAGGTAATAGCTCCGCTTCTGCAGGGAACGGAAACTGACGATCCGATATTCGCTGAGCTGATCTCAACTGCCGTCTCAAGCTATAACAGAGAGATGAGTATTGATCAGCTCCGAAAAGAGGAAACATCAATCCTCGGTAAGCTATTCCGCGCTGAGGACAGGAGCAAGGCCCTCAAAACAACAATGGAAAATCTGCTCAGAATACCGGGTATAGAGGAAAAGAAAGCCAACGATCTCATATATTCCTCACGAACTCTCTGCGAGATCCTTTCCCAACAGGCTGTATGGATAGAAAAGACCGGAAACAGGATCTTCAGCAAATTCCTTTCCTACGGACTTAGGTCATTCGTAAAAACACTTGTGGAACACCCAGACATAGCCGAAAGGATAACGGGAAGTTTCATGAGGAATTTGACAGATACAATAATTCCCTCAAAGGAGACTGAAGACAGTGACGTTGCTTTATGGCAGCTGAAAACGGCAGCCCTTTTCTTTGGAAAGACAATCCCCTTGACGACCGAACTTATCGCTGATCAACCCGATACTCTTATTCCATACTTCAATGAAATATCGGAACTTGCTGTAGCTTCCAAGCATGGGGAGCCGGCTGGAGCCGCGTTCCTGTCGTGGATGGCTCACAGACTTGAATCGGAGCTTATAAGTGAATTTGCCAGAAAACTGAGTGAAGACACGTCGTTTGCTGAATTCGATACGAAATTCAATGCAGCGGATCTCATGAACAAGTGGAGGGGTATCAGAGACTCGTCCTCTAAAATAATGAAGGAAGTGGCGGGATCGTTTAAGATGCTTTCCAGCAATTCGCTTTATCGACAGATACTTCTCCGCGAGGGTCGTAAACTCATAGAGGGATTCATAGAGAACGGATGCAGCGATATTATCAGCGAATACTCAGGACAGTCTTCCCGCGGTGAAATAGAGAAACTCAAAATAATAGCGGAAGGCAGCGATATAATAGATATCTTCAGGGCAATAGAAAACGAAAGAGAAGAAGGGGAGGGCGATGAAGTTACCAGGAAAGTGAGAAATTACTTCCTGGAGAAACCGTGTCCGCCGGGAGAGAATGCCTGCAGGTTCTGGCGGAAGAGGGTGTTTTCAATGCTTGAAAACGTTCTTCTGGACATAATACTGCTTTGCGATGGTAAGAAAAGCCTTGAAAACATAGAGAGCATGATAGATGATTTCGTGCAGATAATAGGATATCTGGGAACCGATGATGACTTTAAGCCGAGCATGATTCTCACAGCTCTCGAAAAATCACTTGCAGGATCCGAGGGCGGCAGAAGAATGACGGTTGATATCGCCACAAAGAATCTTGATAAGAATGTATATAAACTGATGTGGCTCAGGAAAGCCACAAGGAAAGCCGCAGAATCTGTTGCCGGTTTTATTCCCGGAAGAAAGATATCCATAAGACTTTTCGACAGAATTTCAAGGGAGAAGTCCGCTCAGCAGCAGATACTTTTCATGAAAAATTTCGGAAGGATCTTCGCTTCCCTTGAAAGCGAGATTATGAGGAGGAAAACCTCCGAGATAAAATCGGTCAGAACCGTTCTGGAGCATATCTGGATATTTAACCCCGATGCCTCAAAACCGAGTTCAGCGGTCGATACAGCAAGGGATGCCGTTGAAACAGTAACGCAGTTCTTCCTTGAGATAGGTACCCGGACTGGTGCTGTAAGTGCGCCCGAAGCAGGCGCAATAAGCCTCGGAATGCGCCGTAAGTATAGAGATAACGCTAACACAGTTGCAATCCTGATCAAATGGACACAGGATTCATCACGCTCTGACCTTCTCGCTCTTGTTGAGGCGCACCAGCCCCTGCTGGAAGCAGTAAGCAGGGACAGCGAACTCATTAATATGATCGACAGCCTCTGGAGTATCGGCAAGGCAAGATTGTATATAAGATCTCTTGCCGACAGACCCGATAAACTTAAAAAGCGGCTGGTTCGATTCAGCGGTGAAAATTCGGCTGGAAACAATGACGGAATTCATTACATCTAACCCTCCAGACGAATCGGTGAAGAACATTGCTCTTGTTTCCACAGGGGGAACAATTGAAATGACCTCGGACCGGGGAAGAATAGATATCACAGAGCAAAACAATACCCTCCCTGTCCGGGGAGAAGTGATTCCCGGTTCCGTGCATGTGGAGCATACCAGATTCTGCAGCCTTCAAAGTCCTGCGATTTCACCCGGAATGATGGCACAGCTCTGCCTTGAACTGGAGGAGATGACCGCAAGCGGAAAATATGACGGAATTGTAATCACGCATGGAACAGACACACTGGAAGAAAGCGCTTTTCTGGCGGATATTTACCTCAGAAGCGCTATTCCTGTCGTTTTTACAGCTGCTATGAGAAGTCAGTCGGAAATGGGAGTTGATGGTCCTAGAAATGTAAGGGGAGCTCTGCTGACCGCGTCAAAGCATGAAGTTCATAAGTTGGGAGTTACTGTAGTTCTTAACGACGAGATTCATTCCGCAGGCAGAGTGACTAAAACTTATACAAGTAATGTAAGCAGCTTTAAATCACCGGGATACGGCCCGCTTGGATTTGTCGACCAGGACATGGTTCTGCTTCAGCGAAAGCCCATTAGAAGAATTCAGCTGCCTTCCGGGGAATTAAAGCTGGACGAGAGGGTTGGATTGATAAGAATAGCTGCAGGACTGGGAACCAGAGAAATAAGATACTGTGCTGACAGAGGCGACAGAGCGCTGGTTGTAGAAGCCCTTGGAAGGGGAAATGTACCACCCGAGGTTGCTGAGGCAATAAAATACGCGGTTGACTGCGGTACAATAGTCTGTATAACCAGCAGGTGCTATATAGGAAGGGTGCTTGGGGTGTACAACTATCCCGGCGGGGGCGCGGATCTTGAGAGAAAAGGAGCTATTCTTGCAGGAGACATGCAGGGACACAAGCTCAGGCTTTTCCTTATGGCATCCCTTGGAATGGGTTTGAATATTGATAATATCCGGAAATTGCTTGAAAAGCTTTGATCGGGGAGTTTGTTGACAAACAAGAGTCAATTAGCTTAGTTTACCGCATGCGGTAGAAGAACAGGCGGTTAGTAAATGCCTGAAAAGGGTTTCACTGCGACGTTTATCTCCAACACAGGGAAAACGCTTCACCAGTTCAATGTAAGCGGCTGGAAGCTCATTTTCCTGAGAGTTCTTATGGGACTGGCTGTATTGGTGATAACGGCATCCTCGATAATCGTTGCATATGGTATATTGAACGTCGGAGAAGCGGGTAAACTGAGAAGTGAGATTCTGCAGCTGCAGGATTCCCTTGCCACAAGAAGGAATCTCGAAATAAGGCTGGAGAGTATGGAATCCGAGATTCAGCAGCTGCATGAATACAGAGAGAAGCTTGAGGATATAGTAGTGGTAGAGATACCAGTGCAAGAGGATTCGCTTGAATAATTTAGGAAGAGGAGACCGAAGAACATGCCTAAAAAGGAATTGCCTTCCACTATAGATTCCATTCTGGGTGCCGGGAGTCTATGCAAAGGAGCCATCAGGGTTGATGGTGGTCTTAGAATTGATGGTACCGTAGATGGAGAGGTTGTTGTCACCGGAACACTGACCGTCGGCCGTGACGGTGTCGTTACCGGAGATGTAACCGTGAGCCAGGCGGTTATCGGCGGCAGGATACAGGGAACAGTAAGAGCAGAGCATCAGCTGGAGCTGCAGAGCGGGGCAAGCGTTGAGGGAGACATCTTCACACGATCTCTCATTATTGAAGACGGAGTTTTCTTCGAAGGATCCTGCAAGATGAGCCGTGCCAACGATTCTGAGCCTAATGTGGAAAATGTTGAAAAGATCTGAAAATTGTGGATAACTCCGTAATAAGTAGATATACAATTAAATACAAAATCACTTAAAGTAGTTTCATAAGTAATATCCACAAATGACTTTGTTATGGAGGTATAGCACATATCGGGAGGTTCAGGGCCTCCGCTGAAGCACTGTGCTGTATCTATCAGCCATTTGAAAGGCAGGCAATTTATGTCGAATCTGAGAGAACTCCATACGGAAGAGAAAAAGGCTCGGCTGGAGCTGGAAAAGGCTGAGAAGGAAGCTCAGAAGATACGACTGTCCATACCGGACCTGCTGGATTCTCAGAATGCAGAAAATGATGAACAGCTGAACAGGATCGCCGGGGCTGCCGAAGTCGAAGTAGAGAAAGAAATAACCGAGCTGTCAAACGATCTGTCAGGAGAAACGGAAGATAAACTCAGCCTGCTTACTGAGAAAGATGATATGCTTGAGAAAGCAGCGACAGCAAGTCTCAAAGAATATATCCTCAACAGCGGGAGTACCGACAGATGAGCCTGGACGCT
>JBDLJP010000001.1:0-29826 GCA_039714295.1 Candidatus Fermentibacterota bacterium | reverse complement strand
AGTATGGTGGCCTTCTCGCGGACCATGATGCGGGCCGCCTTCTCCACGGTACAATCCATGGGACATGTGTGGAGGGGCTGCATGACCGTTTCCAGGGGTTCGTTAAGGAAGAGGAGCGAGGTCTGGAGCTGGTTGAGGATGGCGTTGCGGTCGTGGTTTCGCACCTGGCGCAGGTCCTTGATGATCACGATTCGGCCGGGAGAGCCCCCGATATCAACGGAATGGGATGCTAGGACCACCTCGAGCGAAGTGCCGTGCTTCCGCAGAAGGGTAGTCTCGATGCCGCCTGTCTCCTCGGCTGGAGCCTGTTCCAAAGCCGATCGATTCTTCGTCGTCTCTGCAGCGAAAAGACCGGCGGAATTGGGAAAGAAATCGTCGAGATCGAGCAGCTTGAATTCCGACGGGGAATAGCCGGTCATGCGCAGGAAGGTCGGATTGGCAAAAGCGCAGCGCCCGTTGAGAACCAAGAGCGTCCCTTCGGTAGCGGTCTCCACCAGGGTCCGGTACCGGTCGTGGGAGTCCCGAAGTCCTTCCTCGGCCAGCCGCCGCATCTCTTCCGCTTTAAGGTTTTGCAGGACCATGTACGCGAGAAGTCCAGCCATGACCGCCACCACGAAGAGGGAGATGAGGATGATCCGGTTCGTGATGACCTGGATCTCGGTCCTGACATCCTCAAGGTACAGGCCGGTTCCGATGATCCAGCCCCAGGGCCGGAAGATGCGGACATACGATTCCTTCGGCACGATCCGCTCCGGATCGTCTTTCCATTGCCAGACGTAATCGACATACCCATGGTCGTCGTGTTCGACAGCCCTGACGAATTCTACGAAGAGCCGGACTCCATTGGGATCGCTGAAGTTCGAAAGGTCCTGGCCGTCCAGGTCGGAACGGTAAGGGTGCATGATCATGCGGGGCACGGTATCCGTGATCCAGAAGTAGTCCTTTGCTTCAGGCCCGTATCTGAGCGCCCTAACCTGGCTCCTGGCCGTGTTCCGGGCCTCGGTCTCGGATAGCAGGCCCTGCTCCGCGGCCCGATTGCATTCCGAAAGGATGCTCCACGCGGAGTTGGTCAGTTCCCGTATCATCTCCCGTTTCCTGTTGAGGAGATTCTCTTCGAAGGAAGGAATGACGATTCCGAATATGACAAAAAGAAAGAGCGTGATCGCGACGACGGCCGGAAGAAGGATGGGGAGCGGTATGCGGGCATGATGGTGAGGGATTCGAGGATGTGCCGATGGTGGCGGGGCCGGCATCGCATCCTCCTCCACGTGGAAGATCGGAAGAGCATTCCGAAAAGCTTTCCACCGGGAGGATTCAATCTCGATCCCGGGATCGGGACTTCCCGGCAGGTTTGGGCCGTGATAATCACTGCCTGCGCAGACCTTGAGCCCGTGCCTGTCGGCAAGGTCGAGAAGTGAAGCCTGCTGTTCCGGGGTATAGGGTTTATACAGAGCCTCGATCCCGTCCAGGCCTACCTTCTTCAGTTCAGCCACGGCTTCGTTCAATTCGTCAGGATCAGGCCATGTCTCCAGGGGGTGAGCGAGGAAGGCGATTCCTCCGGCTGAATGGATATGCGCGATAATTTGCCGGGCGCTGGGAAGCCGGAAGAAGAGGGAACGGATCCCGGTGTCATCCGGATCCAGGCCGTAACCGAGAATATGGATGCCGCGGTTCCGAAAGAGGGAGGAAAGTTCGATTCCGGTCAGGGCTGTACCGCCGTGCCGTTCGAAGACCTCCATGAACCGGCGGTTGCCCGACAAATCATTATGATCCGTCAGGGCGGCAAAGCGGATGCCTGCGTCCACGACCTTCCCTGCAAGGATTTCGGGGGAGAAGGCCCCGTCACTCAGGTTGGAGTGAAGGTGGAAATCAACCTTCATCCGCACGGTCAGAGCCTGTCCTCTAGGGCAAAGGCAAAATCCTCCGGATTCGACTCGCTCTTCAGGATGATTCCGGGGAAATCTCTGATCCTGAAGGTGCCCACGTTCAAGTCATGGATGTCGAAGAACTTCACAGGGTTCTGACGGAATACCTTGCGCAACACCACATGCGCAAGCGCGTAATGATGCGACGGCGTTTCGCGGGTATTCATTGCGATACCGATTCTAACGCACGCAGTAGGAAAATAGATTTTCCATAATCCCATTTCCTGCTCCAAAGCAGCCCATTCGTCCCGATAAACCTCCAATTTCTGCCTGAAACCAGCATGCCAGAAGCTTGTGGTTCCCGAATGATCCCGGCTACCAGCATAACCAAAACCCTTACGGTCCTGTGGAAATCTACAGAAACTGACAATACTACCTAAATTCCTCCGTCGTCAATGAAGAAACCCACCGATCCCTTGAAAACTAAACATTGTTACAAACCTCACCGATGAAAGCCAGATCGCTGATAGCTTATCCAACCTCTATCTCCGGAACATCTTCCTGCCATGGAATGCAATCCACATCGGGTTCATAAACCATTTCCAGGGGTATTGGCGGAGGTCTGGTAGGCTAGTCAGTGAGATTCAGGAGAATGAGTATTCAGAGGGATCTCATGCTGTTCAACTTGATGAGTTTTCTCCAGGGACCTACTTCTGCAGGATAATTCATCAGAATAGTTCGAATATTGTCTACCG
This sequence comes from Candidatus Fermentibacterota bacterium, assembly GCA_039714295.1. Classification (GTDB taxonomy): domain Bacteria; phylum Fermentibacterota; class Fermentibacteria; order Fermentibacterales; family JCC-6; genus Aegiribacteria. The sequence goes on along the minus strand of JBDLJP010000001.1, from coordinate 27,206 downwards.
TTGTGCGCTAGAAAAGTTGCTGCCTCTGGCTCTACCCTTGAAATAGATGTAACAAATAGTGTAGTAACTGGTTATGCGCAATCCGATACGAAACGATCTACTTAATTTACACATTCTATATACGAATCATAATCCTGCCTGTCAATTCTTGACAATTCCGCTAACATATTGTTACATTAGATTTTATAGCGTCAACAAAACAGAAGGAGTTTTATGCAGAGTACAGCTCTTGAATATCTCAGATGCCCAGAATGCAGGGGACATCTGTCAATTCATAACACGACAAAGCGAAATGGTGACATCAGATCGGGTAAGATGAGATGTACTTACTGTGGCAATCAGTATCCAATTGTACTGGGCAGACCGGCTCTACTGCCAAACAAGGCAATCAATACAAGGCATGCCCCTGCGGTTATTGCGCACGGGGTTTCAAAAGAAGTCGATTACTGATTAGTTGAAAGCAGCCTTGATGGCTCCGAAGGTAGTGTTCTCGAGACTGCTTGTTAGTTCCTCCACCTCGAACCTGCAACCAAATGCGCCTCCGTATCCTGATGAACCGAGAGGGACCCAATCTCCCTGATAATAGTACCAGTTTACAGCATCAGCGTCCGTATCCAGTCCGAGCCAGAATCTTGTCAGAAATGGCCAGACCGTATGCCACCCGATAGCGAACTCTGCGGGCAGGATGACGCTGGGGTTCGTGATTGGTGCGGATTCGGTCCAGGTATACACATCAGGAGAGGTCCATGAGCTGCTATCAAGTATCTGCTCGTAGAGATTCGTCTCGGTTGGAGCGCTTCCATCCCACCCCTGTATGATGACCCGTATGACATATCCCGTAGCAGCAGGTTTCTTGTCCTTAATACAGTACTGAACGTTAATGATTCGGTATTCTTTAGTGGGGTCAAGGCCGTAAGCCGGATCGTATAAGTTAATATAATTAATAGCGCCTCCCTGATAGGATGGCCATGGCTCCGATATGAAAGAAAGTCCATTCTCCATAGTACCGTCTGTGGGGTCGACCCAGGTTCCAGTTGGAGAAGGAAGAGGCGTTATCCAGATTCTATCCGGCTTATCCGATTCGAACCCGTTTTGCGCAACACCTGTTGAAGCCAGTAGAAGCACGATAGCATAAAGAGAGAAAACTGTTTTCAACCGTATACCTCCAGAGAAAAAATGATAGACCGTTTAACCGAGAAACAGAAAGGAGAGTTTTGGAAGTTCTGCAGTACATTCAGCTAAACTATATTCTATGAAACAATCCTGCGCAATTAAGCTTTTATTCATGCACCCGCCCTGATGCCGTTTGGGAAACTTACATATTGTATTTCTGAATTGACTTGAGGACACTGTTTGAATAAAGTTAAGGTAATCAATGAAATCAATGAACTATAGATGAAAGTGAGAGATTATGAGTCTGTTTGATAGTGTGATAGATGCGGGTAAGGGTCTTGTTGTCAAGGAACTTGCAAAGAAAGTTGGCCTCAGCGATGATCTGGCCAAAAGCGCAATCAGCCTTCTTGTACCGGCTTTGTCCAAAGGTCTGGATCAGAACGCTTCGAGTAAAAGCGGTCTTGAATCGCTTCTCAGCGTAATACAGTCTGGAAGCCACAGGGAATATGTTGATAATCCTGAATCCATCGGCAGCAGCGAGACTGTAAAGGACGGGAACTCTATTCTTGGTCACATATTCGGCAGCAAAGAGGTAAGCAGGCAGATAGCAGGCGTAATCTCAAGTAAAACCGGAATAGACACCGAAGTTATAAAGAAAATGCTGCCAATGGTTGCCGCCGCAACAATGGGAACTATCGAGAAGGAAGATGAAGGAGCTTCGGAGTCCTCATCAAGCGGTTTCGACCTGAAAAGTCTCCTTGGCACCGAAAAAGACTCCGCCCTTGATGGAATACTGTCTCTGGCTGGTAAACTGTTTTAACTGTCAGAGATTTAACCTGTTCCGATTCTGTCCTTCATTGTTATCCGATTGATTGAATCTCAATGGAAACAGTAGTAAGCATACTGATTGGTTTAGGTCTCAGCGCAACCTGCGGGTTCAGGATTTTCGTGCCACTGCTTGTTATGAGTATCATGGGGCATCTGGGATTTCTTGAATTATCCCAGGGGTTCAGCTGGATTGCAAGCACCCCCGCCCTGATCGCATTCAGTGTGGCTGCGCTTGCGGAGACCCTTGGATATCTGATCCCATTTGTGGACAATGCTCTGGATGCTGTTACAGTCCCGCTGACTGTAGTTGCGGGTACAGTTATCACTGCTGCAGTGCTCCTGGATTTGGATCCCTTTCTTACCTGGACACTGGCTGTGATTGCAGGGGGTGGTTCTTCTCTGGCCGGCTCCGCAGCCAGCAATTTCCTTCACTGGGGTTCCACGACCACAACTGGAGGATCTGCAAATCCGATACTTTCAGCATTTGAGAGCGTTTTCTCAGTGATTATGGCTGTTCTGTCGATTCTGATCCCGCTTCTGGCGGTAATGATCCTCGCCCTTCTGCTCATATTCGGAATCAGACTTCTGAGAAAGCTGAATCTATTCCGCCGAAAGCCCATATCGGCTTAGGGAGGTTAAATAAGTAGCCAGACAGGGCAAGGATCCTTCAGGTCAAAAAAACAACATCAGGGCGGTAGAGCCTGATTTAGTCTAACCTCGGCCTTTTGCTATAAATCCCATTACCCATTTACCAATCAGTATCAGCGCCAGTGAGCCAAGAAATACCTGAACGATAAGTACACCGAAAATTGATGGTCCCCAGGTGTTGCCAAGCACATACTGACCCAGTACACCGCCAATGAAGCCTACAATGATGTTACCGATCCATCCATACGGAAGTTTGGTCTTGCTGATTTTTTCCACGATTCCAACAATAAAGATGGTAATTATCAATGTGCATATAAAACCGATGATGCTCATAGTAATATCCTCTCAGTTAAATGTGTAATTAAGTGCTGATCAGTAACTAATGCAGGAGGATGGTGAGAACCAGAGCGATAACAAGGATGGTAATTAAACCCGCACCACCACTGCATCCGATACAGCCTTTGCGTTTCATGACTTCGTTGGGACTGTAGTATTTCTTCCGTTTCTCTTCCTGATCTCCCTCAACACTGGTATCAGCGGTATCTTCGACTTCGTCGGAGAATTCCTCAGTTGTCTGAATGTCCATTTCAACCTCCTCCTTGGATAATTGTACTACTACTTATATCTGGCACGGAACCAGCTTACTCCAATATTACATACTATACAGATATGAAACAATCAGCAACCCGCAGCATTCACAAAACATGACAAGCAGATGCAGGCACAGCTTGCTTGTTTTCTCCAGTATATTTGATTATTCTAATTTATCGTTTACACTCGTTATCTTATTAGTCGAATAACATAACAACGTTAGGAGAAAATAATGGCAGGTTGGTTTGAGCTGAAAAAGAACAAGAATGGCCAGTTCCATTTCGTACTTAAAGCCGGTAATTCTGAGACTATTCTCAGCAGCGAGAGTTACAAGACGAAGACTTCTGCGCTGAAAGGAATAGCATCTATTCAGAAAAACTGCGGACGGGATGGATCCTTCGAGAAGAAAGTTGCTGCCAATGGAAAGCACACTTTTAATCTGAAGGCAGCTAATCACAGGATCATCGGATCGAGTCAGATGTACAGCTCCCCAAAATCCAGGGAAAATGGTATTGCATCAGTTAAGCTGAATGGTAAAAGCAAGACTGTGAAGGATATCACCTAAGCGTCCCGGAGAGGTCTTGCGACGGAGAATCGGAGTAAGTCTTTAATGTAGTCGGGCCGGTCCGTTCATCAGGGCTGGCCTTCACTTATGGTTACTCACCTAGCTCCGCAGAACAGGGGCAGATTAGTTTCCGGAGTTCCGGTCAGCAACACCATCATATACAGCAGATCTATTTACTGAATCTTACAATGGATGTGAAGTATCTTAGATTATCCAATTTAATAATTAGACATTTTTAACGGTACCAGTATTCTGCTATGCTCTTCACCTGCTAAGCTGGACGAAGCCTTCATCTATGTTAATAATCCATCTAATAGCTAGAATTGCAGCCATGTATTCCATGTGGTTGCCTATACAACTCATCAAGGAGGAACATATGAGAATCTTAGCAGTACTGGTTCTTGTAACACTCTGTGTTGGAATTACTTCTGCAAGTAATATCGACTATCTGACGAACAGAAGTGTTAACTACTTCAGAAATTTCGCTCGTAATCCTGCTACCGACGGCGCGGATCTGGTAAGTTACAATCCGGCAGGTCTGGTCTTCCTGGATGAGGGTTTCCACATCAGTTTCGGCAACCAGTTCCTGCTGAAGGATTATACCATTGAAGCTGTTCCCTTCTGGGATACAACCTCAGTGGAAACGTACGAATCAACGGAACCCACTCTGTTCCTGCCGGACCTGTACGCGGTGTACAGAACAGGCGACTGGGCTGTATTCGGCGCTTTCACAGTCCCCGCGGGCGGCGGGTCCCTGGATTACAAGGAAGGCCTTTATGTGATGCCTCTGCTTGAAACGGGATACCAGCAGGCGATAAATATGAGCCCGTACTACTTTGCTCTGATGAGTGAAGGCAGTATGAAGGCAACTTCACAGTATCTCGCGGGTACAGTGGGAGCTTCCTTCGCCGCAAGCGATGTGTTCTCCTTTTCTCTTGCCGGTCGTTACACCTCAGCGAAAAAGGTTTACGATGGCCAGGGGGATTTCACAATATTCGCTCCCGATTCCACAGGAATTCCTGTGCCGGTAGGTACATCCAGCCGGGTTCTGGAAGTTGAAAAAACAGCAGCCGGTTTCAACGGTATAATAAGTGTTGATGTAGTACCTGTTGAGAATCTTAACATTGCACTGAGGTACGAAACCAGCACGGCTCTGGAGTTTGAAACAAGTGTCACTCAGAACGGTTGGATAGAGGCTGCGATACCTGTACCTCTTCCTGATTCCAGCTTCGCTATCGACGGTTTCAAACAGAGTAGAGATCTTCCCGCGATACTTGCCGGAGGAGTTTCCTACCAGTTCTCACCCGCATTTAAACTGAGCACTACTTTCAACTACTACTGTGTTGAGGATATCGCTGAAGATTCGCTCAACGCTATTGATGTCCATTACGAGAACGGTCTCGATATCGGACTCGGAATAGACTATCAGGTTTCCCCGCGAATCCTCCTGGGGCTCTCATACCTCCACAGTGATCTCGGAGGAAGTGACAGTACTTACAACGACTTTGAGTACAATCTCGATTATAGCGCCATTGGCGGAGGGATCCGCTACGCCGTCAATGATAATTTTGCGCTCACCCTTGCTGGAGGGCATAATTTCTACGACGAAGGACAGGGTGTCGATCTCTTTGATGCCTGCACGTACAACAAGAGCGTCACGTACTTCGGTCTTGGTGCTGAAGTAAGCTTCAGGTAGTTCAAGTTCAGGGGGCCGAAGAGATCGGCCCCCTGTGCTATGCAATTATGACAGGAACAAGACTCACATTAAATCTTGATACACCATGTTACATCCTGTTTCCCGAGAGCGTCCAGAACTACCATATAACAGCCTGAGGGAAGAAGAGGATCAGGGTCCCACAAGAAAGTGTGCTTTCCGGAGTAAACGTCAGAGCTTTCCAGATGCTCAACAAGTCTTCCTGCAAAGTCATATACTGACAGATTCATATGTCCTGAGCTTGGAAGAAAACAGTTGATCTGAAGGCTTGAGGTAAATGGGTTTGGTAATACTGCGGAAATTTGAACATCGATAAATGCTTGTGGAGCTTGAGAAATACCAAGTTCCGGGCCGAACTTGACAAGCCAGAAATCAAGCTGTCCTGCACTGGTATTTCTGGAGCCTGCAACAATGTATCCTCCATCAACGGTCTGCTGAATTGAACGACCAGACTCATTCGGATTGGGTAAACCTATCGCCGTTTCCCAAAGAACGCTGCCTGTATTATCCAGCTTCAGAAGCCAGAGATCTTTGGATGTTACTCCTGTTAATATGTAACTTCCATCTGAAGTTTCGAGGAATGATATAGCATTGTCAAAATCGCTGCGATCCAGAATAAGATCCCACTCCGTATTACCATCGCAATCTGTTTTGACAACATAAAGATCTTTCGTTGAACTCACCTGCTGCATAAATCCAACAATGATGTATCCACCGTCTTGAGTCTGACGTGCAGCACATGCCATGTCAAATCCCGTACCTCCGAAAAATTCTTCCCACTCCACATTTCCTAAGGAATCAAACTTCACCATGTAATGGTCAGAGCTGCCTGAGCCAAAGGATCTTGTGTAACCTGCAGCTATATAACCGCCGTCTGAAGTCTGCTGAACGGAATAGAATTGTTCATCCTGATTTCCTCCTGTTGTTGTTGTCCATTCAGTGTTGTATTCTGAATCGATTTTCAGCAGAAAAGAATCAAGGTTTGTGCCTGCGGTACCTCCAGCAAGTATATAACCGCCGTCTGAAGTTTGCTCAGAAGCGCGAACATAATCCATAGGTCCAATATCGAAGCATACTTCCTGTTCAATACTCCCATCACTGTCCAGCTTGAAAAGTGTAATGTCCGACCACCAGGTTCCCGGGTAAAATGTTTCTCCCGTGACCAGGTAACCTCCATCAGATGTCATCAGCACCGACACCCCGGTTTTGGGATTCAGGGAGTCGCCGTGGTACAACTCCCATTGCAGATCACCATTCTGATCTGTTTTGATCACCCATAATCTATTCTCCGGTATTTGTGCACCTGAGCATCCAGCACCTATATAACCATTATCAGGAGTCTGGATAACGCGATGCACCTCATCCCAGGCTTCATTGTTGAATATCTTTGTCCAGAGAGTATCCGGTGCTTGTGCAAAGGACATGGATGAAATCAGCAGAATAGTGAAAACGGAAAATGTTTTAATCAAGGTATTCTCCTGCCGTTTAGTTTTTGAATTATGAAACATCGATTCGGGCCACTTCAAACATAGTACTGATATTCCGGAAAAGATAACTCAAGCAGTATCGTGATGCTGAACTCAAGATTGTTACAATCTGTTACAGACTGACAATACTCCGTTCGTAATTGTTCCTCAGAATATCATCGGACGAAAGGAGGCGCACAATGAAAAAGCATCTGGAAATCACGATTGAAAGGAGGAGCATAATGAACAAGCTTCTTGGGACAGCGGCATCGGTGCTGGTACTGGTTCTCGCATGCGGGTGCGTTGCGGAACCCTCAGCTGAACCTACCGATGCGGAGAATATCCAGAATCTTCTATCAAATAACAGTTACGTCCGAATGACCCCTCTTGAGGGGCAGGGGGAAAGCGATGATGGGGGAAAGGATAACGCATTGCCGGAGCACTGGTGGCGAGAGCTGAGCAGCGAAGGCTCGTTTGAAGTCATTCTGGAAAACGATCCGGAAATCGGAATATGCACTGTAACAGTCATAAGAAATCTGTCTGCGGATTTCAACATAGATATAACGCATGACGGAGTAGTTAATCCCTCGATCAAGCCTATCAGTGATATCCGTACAAGAAGGCTCATAGTAGAAAGAACAGGAGTCTCGACTGATCCTCATGGAGGGTGGATTCTCACACATATCACTCCTGCTGAATACTCTCTGAACTCAGGTATACCTCAGGAAGTATTCATCCAGTCAATGCAGATATACCAGGGTGAAGAGCTTACGTGGGAATGCGATTCCCCGGATGCTTTCTACAAAATAGATGAGGAACTTCCCGTACTTGAGCCAGGTACACTTGTAAGGCTTGAAGTGGAGGTTCTTCACACCAATCCGCAGTACGAACCGGAATATTACGTTTTTGCTCACGGTCCATGCCCAGTCTGGTCCCGTCACTGGATGAACGATGACGGTCTCTGGGGAGACAGAATTGCAGGTGATGGAATATACAGCTACGAATGGTACATAGAAGGATCCTCGGAACATTGGTTCATGGCAGCGGATATTATTGACGCGGATACGATGCTTGATGAAGAAGAAGACGATTACGACTCCGGTGCATGGGGAATCCTTGCACTCAAATCCTAGTTGAAAGGAAAGAAGAAATGTCAGTAAAAATGAAAACCATAGGAATAACAATTTTAGCACTGCTGGTGCTTGCAGGTACCGCTATAGCCCAGGGTCCGGGAGGATGGAGTCCTCATGCAGACGGTCCTGGCGGCAGGATACATGAGATGGGTCCCGGAGCGGGAGGACCCGGACAGCAGGGCGGATTCGGAATAGAAAACCTTGCGAGGTTCAGAGAGATGTTCAGGCACATCGACCTGTCAGACGAGCAGATTGAAGAGATCAGATCGATCACAGAAACCGCCAGGGCAGAGAGCATGGAGATCATGCAAGAAGCGGGAAGACCGGAGGACCATCCATCCTTCATGGATATTTTCACCTCCCCCACCCTTACCGTCAGCGACCTGGAAAACGCTGTGGGTCGGATGAATGAGGTCAGGGATGAGATGCAGGCTGTTATCTTCGAAGCCATCGTTGATATTCATGATGTTCTAACTCTTGAGCAGCTTGATGAGCTTAGCGAAATAGCACATGAGCATGCCGAAGGAATGGGACATGGCACGGGAATGGATCACGGTTCGGGAATGGGACATCCGATGAGATAACTGCCTCCTCAGTTATCTGTAGCTCAATAGATACCATCATACGTCCCAACGAGGTCGGGGGAAGGTACTGCAAACGCCTTCCCCCTTCCGGTTGTATGTTCAAATACAGCAACATGTCCGATTATCCGCGCAAATCAAATAAAAAGCCTCCGTCCCTATTTATTCTGCGACTTGCAAAAATGCACTCTTCTGGTAATACTGCGTCTTACGGAAGGATGGATAACACATCATGCATACTGATCTGAACTCAGCCCTGAAGGAAGCGTCCGAAAAAGCTGAACTTCATGGAGAATCCATCTGCATTGTCTCCGGTATGAAAAACAATCAGAAGGTATACAGAACCTACTCACTGAAAGGCTTCGGTCTTCCTCCGGGCGGTACGCTGGAAGAAGTAATAACACCCGAAATGGAAAGAGAAAAACCGGAACCCCCGGAAAAAATCAGTTCAAACGGATTCTGACGATGGAGGATAATCGTGAGTACTTTTCCGACGGATATTGAAATAGCCAGCAAGGCTGTTCCCCGCCCGATAATCGAGATCGCGCAGAAGCTTGGTCTTTCCGCTGAGGATATCGACCTGTACGGTGATGACAAAGCGAAAGTACATCTCGATACCCTTGTGAAGAAGAGAAGAGGTGCCGGGAAACTTGTGCTTGTCTCAGCTATCACACCCACACCGGCTGGAGCCGGCAAGACCACAACCACAATAGGGCTTACGCAGGGACTGGCAAGGCTTGGAAAATCCGTAAGCTGTGCCGTAAGGGAGCCATCTCTCGGCCCTATATTCGGCATGAAAGGCGGAGCTGCCGGCGGCGGTTATTCACAGGTGATTCCCATGGAAGATATTAACCTGCATTTCACAGGGGATATGCATGCAATCACGGCGGCAAACAATCTTCTTGCCGCTGCGCTGGACAACCACCTTCACTGGGGAAACCCCTCCCGTCTGGATGCAAGGACAGTCAGTTTCAAGCGCGTAGTGGATATGAACGACAGATCTTTAAGAGACATAATTATTGGCCTTGGGGGTAGAACCCAGGGAGTGCCGCGCGAATCCGGATTCGATATAACAGCAGCAAGCGAAATCATGGCTATACTCTCCCTGGCTACAGATATGGTAGATCTTAAAAAGAGGATTGACCGCATATTCATAGGGCTGACATTCGACCGGGAAGCGGTGACCGCCAAGGAAATGGGAGTTACCGGAGCCATGGCCATGCTCCTTAAGGACGCGATCAAGCCCAATCTGGTTCAGACCCTTGAGGGGAATCCCGCGTTTGTTCATTGCGGGCCTTTCGCGAATATTGCACATGGCTGCAACTCTCTTCTTGCAACAAAAATGGCGATAGCGTTTTCCGACTGGGCTATAACCGAAGCTGGTTTCGGTTTTGATCTGGGAGCCGAGAAGTTCTTCGACATTAAGTGTCAGGTCGGGAAACTGTGCCCAAGTCTCGTTGTTCTTGTTGTAACCTGCAGAGCCCTTAAGATGCATGGCGGTGTTTCAAAAGGCGACCTTCAAACCCCGAATGAAGATGCTGTAGCGGCAGGTCTGCCCAATATGGAAAAGCATATAGAAAATATCGGCAAGTTCGGCCTTCCGGCGGTTATCTGTGTTAACAGGTTCATGAGCGATACAGATGCTGAACTTGATATTGTGGTTCAGCGCTGCTGCGAGCTGGGAGTTCCAGTTGCAGTCGGAGACGGATTTGTAAACGGGGGAAGCGGCATGGAAGAGCTGGCTTCCCTGGTAGTTGAGAACGCAAAAGATTGTATCGGCACTTTCAAGCCTCTTTACGACTGGAACCTGAGTATGAAAGAGAAAATCGAAACAGTCGCCAGAGAGATTTATGGAGCCCAACACATCGATTACACTTCCCTGGCGAAAAAAGATCTGCGGATGATAAAGAGACTCGGCTACGAAAAACTCCCTGTCTGCATTGCGAAAACGCAGAAATCCCTGTCGGATAATCCGAGGCTTCTTGGAAGACCGAAGGACTTCGTTGTTACAGTTAGAGAAATAGAAGTATCCGCCGGAGCGGGATACCTCGTACCCATCACAGGATCAATCATGAGGATGCCCGGACTGCCGAAGGTTCCCGCGGCAGTAAAGATGGATGTTGATGATGAAGATAATGTGACGGGTCTTTTCTAGAGAGTCGGATACGGATAGCGCTATGAGCAGCAGAAAGCCACTCTCGTCGATCAGTCCGGTGATGTACCGGATGTCGGTATTCCTGCGCCGGGGGATTCGAAGACTCAGATGGTATCTGGGTCTGGAGAAGTTTGCAACACAGAAAACTGACGATACTCTGCCGGAAACAGTGGTTGCACACAGATCAATTCTGATGAGAAAGCTTGCTGGAACTGACGCGACTCTTCAAAGGAACAAAGCAGTAAGCCTTAAAATTGCTGCTTCTCTTGTTGATGGAGTGGTTATCGGTCCCGGTGAGATATTCTCCTTCTGGAGGCTGATCGGTAAACCGCTTCTCAGAAGAGGGTTCCTCCCCGGACTGCAGCTCTCCTTCGGTGAGCTTGTCTCAATGGTGGGCGGAGGTCTCTGCCAGTTCTCGAACCTTCTGCACTGGATGGTTCTGCAGACTCCGCTGACGGTTACGGAACGTCACAGACATTCCTTCGATCCATTTCCGGATTACAGGAGAACAGTCCCGTTCGGTACCGGAGCCACTGTCTTCTACAACTACCTGGATTTCATGTTCAAAAACAACACTCAATGGTGTTTCCAGATAAGAACATGGGTGGATGAGCACAACCTGCATGGGGAAATAAGGTGTGATAGAACACTTCCCTTCAGGTTTTCCGTGGAAGAGAGAAATCATCGATTTGTCCGCATAGACGGAACTGTTTACAGGGAGAATGAACTCTGGCAGATTAAAACCGATCCGGTAACTTCAGAAGTTACAGCTGAGGAGCTTCTGATGAAGAATCACGCTGAAGTCCGGTACGATGCAGCGGAAATGCCCGGCATTGAAGTAATCGAGTTGGATTAAACCATCAAGCCGGGCACATCAGGCTGGTTTAGCGGGCAACCAGCATCATTGTAGAAGCAGTTCCAGCAGGACTGTTCAAGACAACAGCGTAACATCCGGGAGGCAGAGGGTTGCCGCTGGCGTCGTTTCCGTCGAAGGTAACATTACCGGTTCCAACAGGTAATGAGCCTGAATAAATACTTCTGACAGCTCTTCCTGTAAGATCATATACAGTGATCGAAGATGTACCTGAAACAGGCATGTCGTAGGAAATCGAGCAGTTTCCCGAAAGTGGATTAGGGAAAGGCGTGCCGAGAGCAGGCTGCGGCGCGTTATCTGCCTGACCGCCCTCGATTCCGGTCTGGCCGGAAACGAAGACAAGAGCCGGATCTCCGAGGAGATTGTTCTCCTGAATTACCCACCCGGTGAGCGGTACACCCGTCATAGCCTGCAGTGCATCTTTTGCAAACGCCTGTGCTACACCTATCTCGTAAATCTGATTCGTGAAAAGCTGTTCCGCGAAATGCACTTCCAGCCACTCGGACGGTCCCATTGCCGGGGGAGTTCCCCAGCCGTAGCTCGAATTGAACATGACAGCAACAGCGCCGCCAAGGTCAGAGAACATCAACCGCTCTGCGATGCTGGTTGCGGTAAGCTTGCCGGTTGTACAGGACATGGAGTGAAAAACTGCGAGCCGATCGATATTGGTAAGCTGAGTGTAGTTGCTGGTAGAGATAATATGTGTATAAGGCTCATAGTACCAGAATATGCCATACGCATATCCGTGACCCTGGGGGGCAACGAACGAACAGCCGGCATTTATTACATCGATCTGGTTGTTCGGGTGACCGCCGGAAGTTTCGTAAAGTTTCTCGACAGTCCAGTCAGCAGGAATGAAGTCGTCGATATCCTCGCATACAAAACTGCCCCAGTAATTCGGTGGCCACAGCCCTGCGCCGATAAGTACCGCGGTTTTCTGCCAGGATCCTGCAGGAGGAGTTGTCGCATAGTACAGGGTTTTATCAACCATGTTCTGCATAAGATTTGTGCTGTTGGTACTGAATCTGCCGACGTACAGGTCGGAGTAGTAGTTCAGGCCATCGTTTGCTTCACCGTACAGATGATCACCGTCGTAATCCCATGTTCCATCGAGATCCATGTAGTAATGATCGGTAACATCATCAAGATATTCATTAGCAGCAGGATAGTACAGTGAGGATATCCTTGTAGTCGGACCGTAATCACCAACCATCAGGGCGTAGACAAGGGAGTGGTTGTAGAACTGGTCCTTCAGGTAGTTTCTGATCTTCTCCTGGGTATCCCACCCCGAATAGTTTGCCTCGATCCACTCTACAGTAACGTATTCAGATTCCCCGGTGTACTGATTTCTGTGATCTACAAGCGGCTGCAGAATTGTTTCGAAAGTGCCTGTTCCGATAGCAACCCAGACAGGATCGCCGTCAGTTGCTTCGCGGACGGCAGGGGCATAATCCGCTATCCTTGAGGGGTTGTTGACTATTCCCTGGAGTCCGGCAGCGGCAGTATTGATCTGCCTTGAAGTCAGAGAAATATCCAGCGCTTCCGGATCCGGAGAGCATTCAACCGTGACTGTAGCCGAAGTTATTACCGAAAGCTCACCGGAGAGCGGGTTGTAGCTGAAGGGAACAAGGGTAAAGCTTCCCAGGCGGAAACCGGTTCTGTTACCGCAGGCAATCTGTTCGACTGGAGAAGAGGGGAACGGTGTTTCGCTAAAATACGCGGAAGACCTGTCGGCAGAAACGAAAGGCTCACTGAGTATGAGGTAATTGACAGGTGTAATATCGAATTTTCCATCAAATATTACCTCATCGTGAACATCGACTGCGACATCTGTTATGGTAGTTCCCTGCGGAAGAAGATAAGTGTAGGAAATGCCCTGAAGAGAAGGATCTCCATCTTCGAAGGGAACAACTCCTCCAGGGATAGAGACAACATCTTCGTTCATCCACTGTGAAAGCTGAATCTCATTGGTATCCAGAGAGAATTCAAAGACGATATTCTCGCTGTGTGAAATAGACACTGCGGCAAGAAGCACGAATATTCCTAGTTTAAGCATATCACTTCCTTTCAGAAAGCTGTGATTTGAGTTGAGCCATCTCGTAATTAACCATTTCGTCAACCATTTCCCCGAAGGAGATCTCAGGTTTCCATCCCAGGAGCTTTTTCGCCTTTGACGGATCTCCCAGAAGCACGTCTACTTCAGTGGGTCTGAAGTATCGCTCGTCAACGGTAACATATTCTTTCCAGTTCAGTTCCAGTCTGCCGAAGGCTTCGTCAAGAAGATCCCTTATAGAGTGGGTTTCCCCCGTAGCAATAACGAAATCATCCCCCTGCTTCTGCTGCAGCATGAGATACATCGCTCTGACGAAATCCTTCGCATGGCCCCAGTCGCGCTTTGCATCAAGATTTCCAAGAGCAAGGGTGTCCTGAAGCCCCATCTTTATCCTTGCCGCAGCCAGAGCAATCTTTCTGGTCACGAAATTCCTGCCTCGCCTCGGGGATTCATGATTGAATAGAATTCCGCTTGAGGCATGAAGTCCGTATCCCTGTCTGTAGTTTACCACCATCCAGTGTGAATAGAGTTTTGCGGCGGCGTAGGGGCTTCTGGGATGAAAGGGGGTTTCCTCGCTCTGCGGAGGGGCGGAAGAACCGAACATCTCGCTTGTGGAAGCCTGGTAGAATTTACATTCCCCCACAAGTCCAACTTCCCTTATGGCGTCCAGCAGCCGTGCAACACCAAGACCGTCAACATCGGCGGTATACTCGGGAAGATCAAAAGATATCCTTACATGACTCTGGGCCGCGAGATTGTAGATCTCCTCCGGTCCCACCCTTTCAAGGATTCTGTTGATAGCGCTTGAGTCGGTCATGTCTCCGTAATGCAGGAAAAGAGATGTACGGTAGATATCCGGGTCCTGGATAAGATGCTCTATCCTTTCTCGATTGAAGCTGCTTGAACGTCTGACGATACCATGAACTTCATACCCCTTGCCAAGAAGAAGTTCGGCAAGATATGAACCATCCTGGCCAGTGATGCCGGTTATGAGAGCCTTTTTCATGTTTCACAATCCCTTTGAATATAGAGATGAAAATTCCGATATTGAATGAAATGCTGAAATCCATACTAAGGACACCATAACAATACTACTATCCAGAAGCGTTGCAAACCTTTGAAAGCTGTCTCGCTGAGGGTATCCCGCAGTCAGAGGAGTGGATTCAAGCATACGCATCATTTTCTGCAATTCGAAAATAGACCTGTTTAAATGTTTCTTGCCCGAACGATGAGACAGAGATATAATTCTTTCATGGGAATGAGAAGAGGAATCAACTGGAATGTATTCGGCATATTTGCCGTAATAATAGTCGGCTTCATCGTAGCCGGCTTTCTGGTGTCTCCGACAGCCGAAACGGACGATGGTCATCCGCTGAACATTTTTTTCTGGTTAATGGCGGGAATGTTCCTGTTGACCAATCTTGCAGTACTTATCTGGGTGCAGATGTCGAACAGAAGACGGGATCGCATTGATGCAACCTGGATGGATGCACAGGCTGAAATTCTGGAGATAAGCGAGACAGGAACATATATAAATAATCAGCCCAAACTGCGTTTCAGATTTCATGTGAATTCTCCGGTTCACCCGCCCGGTGAAGTTGTTCATAAGCAGGTCATTCCCCTTACAGCTCTCGCTCAATTGCAGGTGGGAAAGACAATAACAGTAAAAATCAATCCGGATGACCCAAGCGATCTGATGATCCTCTGAGATTTTCCTGAATTCACAGAAAGGCGTATTTTGGCCGAGCATTTGTGTCCCGTATGGGTTGGATATCTTCTTGCAAATCCGCTGCGCAAATTACTTGATAACCCTGTAACCAATCTGTCGCCTTACATCAAAGAAGGAATGACAGTCATGGATGTAGGCTGCGCTATGGGTTTTTTCAGTATCCCCATGGCGGAAATGGTCGGTCCCGACGGCAGGGTTATATGCATTGATCTACAGGAAAAGATGGTACAGAAGCTTTACAGAAAAGCAAAGAAGAAAAACCTCCAGGACAGTATTGAGGCGAGGGTCTGCAAGCGGGATACTCTCAATGTTGATGATCTTTCCAATGCGGCGGATTTTATCCTTGCTGCATCTGTCATTCATGAAGTGCCCGATGGTGCTTCTTTGCTGACCGAACTTTACGGGGTTCTTAAAGAAGACGGGAAGCTGCTGGTCATAGAACCGGGTGGTCATGTTTCAGAACAGGATTTCAGAGCAACTGTTGATACCGCAGTTAAGTGCGGTTTCACCATTCTTGAAAACTCGGGAACACGCAGGCGGCACCGGGCTTTATTCCAGAAAATTTCCGGGTAATAATGACAGTGTCCGGAAGAAGTATCAGGTGAAATACATCGAAAAAGTCCTTGAACCGCTTAATCGTCCATGTAAATTCAAGCTGTCCATCCTCATAGTCAATTACAACGGCGGGGAAATGCTCCTGGACTGCCTGGAATCCATATCCGCTACGGTTGAAACGGCACCTTTTGAAGTGATAGTAGTTGACAACAATTCGCAGGACGGCTCCATGAGTGCTGTCAGGGAAAAATACCCTGAAGTACAGTGCATTGAAAACGATTTCAACAACTGGTTCACCGGAGGAATCAATCAGGCGATAGAGGCGAGCCGTGGAGAATACCTTCTATGCCTGAACCCGGATACGGTATGTCGCGAAAATGGGATAGATGAACTGGTGAGTTATCTGGACGGTAATCCAGAGGCGGGTCTTGCTGCTCCGAGGCTTCTTAACGGAGACGGCTCCCTTCAGCCGTCATGCCGGAACTACCTTAAGTCCAGATACCTTCTGCTTCGGCATATTCTTCCCTGGAGGAGACTGCCCAACAGCTGGAGAAAAAAGGCTGTCCTTGAATACTGGGATCACGATGAAACAATCAGGTCCGACTGGATAATCGGGGCTTGTGTCATGGTTCGGAGAGAGACCGTCGAGGAGGTAGGTCTGAAAGATGAAGGGTTTCCGATGTTCCATGAAGAGACCGACTGGTGCTATCGCATGGATAAGGCAGGCTGGGGAGTCTGGTTCGTACACACAGCGGAAATCACGCATTTCGGAAGCCAGTCGGCAATAAAGTACTGGGGCGGCGGTCTCATACTGGAATTCTACAAGGGGAAACACAGGTTCGTGCTAAAGCACTTTGGTCTGCTGCCGCTGTTCCTGCACCGTTTCCTTCTTGCGGGTCTGCTGTCTCTAAGACTGGCAGGCGTACTGATAAGAATGATTTTTTCTCGAAATGCTCAGCTTATTCAACAGTTCTCGTTCCTGCGCAGCGGCATAGCCATACAGCTCGGATGTAAAGGGAAGAGATAGGATTGAAGTTCAGAGGCCCGAAACTACTGAAAATACTCCAAGGACCCCGAGAAGTATCAGCGCCGCGAATCTGAACCGCTCTTCACTCACTACATCAGCCATCTTTATTCCGAACAGTACGCCCAGCAGAACTGCAGGGAAAAGGTAGAACGTGTCGAGAGCCGCTTCACCCGTAAGAAGACCGCCTGCGATAAAGGCAGGTACCGCGATGATGTTAAGCAGCAGGAAATAGGCAGCCAGACTAGCTCTGAACTGATGTTTAGCCACCCTCTGATTTGTGAAAAAGAGAATTACCGGAGGTCCGCTGAAAGTAGTGGCGCCGTTCAGCAGACCGCTGATAAAACCTACAGGTATCATTGCCAGCCTTTCTCTTCTTACGGTTACTCTGAACCCGGAAAGGTATATGAGTGAAGAAAGGATTACTACAATGCCGACGCTGATCCTGAGTGTCGATTCATCTGCGATCCGAAGCAGCCAGACCCCTGCTGGAAGCGCGGCTGTTCCTGCAAGAAGCAGAGGAAGGATTCTTTTCAGGTCCAGGTTTTTCCTTGCCCGCAGGAATACACTCAAATTAAGAAAAATACCGGTAATGCAGAGCAGGGGCACAGCGGAGGAGACCGGCATCAGAAATGCCAGAAGGGGCAGGGAGAACAGGGAGTATCCAAATCCCGCAAGTCCCTGCAGGAAGGCTCCAGCGAACAGAACAGCAAGAGAGAGAGCTGTATTCAAGGCAATTACCGCTGAATAATCTGAGGGTCAGGCAGGCAGGCTTCCATCAGACAGGATCTGTATAGTGATAGAAAAGCGGAAATGTCCCTGACCATTCCGGGCTTGAGCAGAGGGCGCTGTGTATCGTCGTGGCAATCGGAGCCTCCAGTGATGACAAGACCATGTTTTCCGGCTACATCAAGTAGATATTCAACATGTTCCTGTGTATGCCCCGGATAGAAAACCTCCAGACCTTTAACCCCCAGGTCAAGAAACTCTGGAAGGATCCTTTCTACTGTGGCAAGGGGAGGGAGAACCTCTTTGTAGTGACCCTTCCCCGGAAAAGAACCAGCAGCCGGGTGGGCGAGAACAGGTATCACAGGATATTTTCTGAAGATATTTTTCAGTAGCTTCATATCGACACCCGAGGGCACATAAGCAGGGCTGTCGTTGCCGATAAGCTGAGATATCTTATCTTTGGACAACCCATGCCTTTCCGACAGGGCCTTGGCGAAGTGTCTGCGGGAAACATTCTTCGCATAGCTGGAAATCTCCTTAACCGTGAGGTTTTGTGTCAGCAGAGGAGTCTTCCCGGCTGGACCGAATTCTTCGTTGATGCATCTGACCCGCTCTTTAACAAGTGCCGGGCCGCGACCCTTTGAAACTATTCCATCAAGTTCGGTGATGAAATCCCGGTCTTGAAAAAGGTCCTCAGAGAAATAGACAAGCACATGAAGCGATCCGGTGAAATACTCCCTGCGGAATTTCACGGTAATCTCGATTCCGGGAATAACATCAATACCTTCATCCCTTCCGGCGGAAAGGGTTTCAGATATGCCCGAAACCGTATCATGATCAGTGACTGCTATGGTATTGAAACCCAAATCCTTTGCCGCGCGGACTATCTCAGATGGAGAATACTCGCCGTCCGAGCATGTTGTATGGATATGCAGATCCGCCGCTATCATGATATTGCTTTGAAGAATACCAGCCCCAGCCAGAAACCGGCGACGGAGAGTGCAACCTGAAGAATCAGTGAGATACTCCATGCAAGCTGCCCGTCAGTGCCTGTCGATCCGGTACCTGTCTCAATTCCGGAGTTCATTCTTTCGGCCAGGGATCGGAAAAATGATCTGAGTATGAAGATAAGAGGGATCAGACCCATTAGCATGAACGTCACAGCGCATATTATCCAGCCGAATGCCAGACTTCCCCCCATACCTATACCGAAACCGAATTGAACGAAGTTCCATCCAAGCAGAGTGAACAGACCCGACCAGGAGAGAGCCATGATATTTGGACCGCTGATTCGGGATGCCGAAAAAAGGGAGACGAACATCGATCCGATCATAAACATTATCGAAACAGGGAATACCCATATCCAGTCCGGTGCCGGATGAGCTATCTCATAAGGTCCCCCCACCGCAACAAATCCCCCGAGTTTCATCACTCCCCTCATGCCAAGGTAAACACAGGCAAGTGAGAAGGAATAGGTGAAGGGGCTGATCAGGAACATTGACCAGCGCCAGGGTCCTGCCCCGCTGCCATCCGTGACAGGATTTCCTGTAATAAATGCTCCTCTGAAGTTCATCAGACTCTACCTCTCTCTGTTCTTTCTGTTCTCAGGGTATTTCAGGCATCGGGATTACGTAAAGCCTGGGATACTCCGGATCCTGCAGAGAATACCCCAGAATTCCCAGAGGTTGAATCTTGAAGTTAATGAAATCCAATATGTCGGGATTCACAACACCATCGATCCTTACAACAGCAAGGTGTTCTCCATCCCTTGCATAAACGTCCATTACCGGATCATCGACTGTTCCGTTCTGGACCCAAATTCTGCCCATACCGTCGGCCCCTATACTCTGGGGCGGGATCATCCAGTGATATGTATCAGGGCTGTAGTCGATCATGTGTTCAGGAACGCCCCTTTCCCGCAGAATAGCACTGATCACAGCGATCTCATCATCGATCTCTTCGGGGGATTTTTCAACGCGCGGGAAATCTCTTTCGATGGTGGACGTGAGAGTTCCATCCGGGCTGTAAATATCTATTCTGTATTCACTGGAGGAAACGGGAGCGATATAGACGACACCATCCCTGTCAGCAGCGAAAGCCACCGAAAAGATGCTGTTCTCAAGAAAGGATGCCATATCAGCCGGGTTGAACGGGAAAACATTCTCGAAATATACAACAGTCGGATCGGGCGAGTTCTCCCACTTTCCCACGCTGAAAGTTACCATTATCGCATCATCCTGCATCCCTGTTACGATGGATGCTCCCACAAAGGCGTCATCGTCCACTCCCCATGCCCACTGGGGTACTCCCTGACCCTGGAAGTCGATATACAGGCTGTCGAACGAACCGTCAGCGTTGAATCTGCTGAAACCGCCAGCTGCCTGATCTAGAACACCGATAGAGCCGTCTGACAGCAGAACCATTCCGCCGGGGTAGAGCATCTCACCCGGACCGCTGCCCTCCCTTCCTATCTGCATAAGAAATTCACCTGATGGATCGAAGACCCTTATACAGCACCCAGCCTCATCCAGTACTGCTATGTTTCCGTCATGAGTGTAAAGAGCGTCACCGATGGTTCCGAAAACGTAGTTGGAATCCCCCATGAGAATTCCGATAGTGTCCGAAGGCGCAATAAGAATAGTATCAACAGATGTATTCAGAGTAACATCTTCCGAGGGTGATTCTACACCGCAACCGGCAAGTATCATCAGCAGCAGAATGCAGGCAAAGATATACATTTTCATAATATTTTCCCCTTGATTGTATCGTTCAACATGTGTACTATAACAGATTATCAAAATTTCCATGGTTGGAACCCAGCTTCCTGACAGGCCGAACCAGCCCATTCGCAGGGTAATTGCTTAATCGCTCTGTATTGCGTTATGCTATTGCGCAGAGAGAAAGGAGTACTGGCATGAAGGTAAAGCAGTTCGGCTATTCCGCAGACAATCTGGGGTACCTGATGTACGGAGAGAGATACGCCCTCGCAATTGACGGAGGAGCTTCGGGTCAGATGCTGTCGTTCATGGAAGAACATTGTCTGGAACTGAGAATAATCACCAATACGCATTCTCATGGAGATCACACCTGCGGCAACAGAAAACTTGCAGAAGCAACGGAGGCGGAGGTCATCGATGCTGGAGAACTTTTTTCGATAAGGACGCTGCCATTTGAGGGCTCCAGAATAGATATTATACATACTCCCGGTCACACGGCTGATTCCGTCTGTTTCCATGTTGATGGCATACTTTTTTCGGGAGACACCCTCTTCAACGGCAAGGTCGGGAGGTGCTTCACGGGGGATATTCGAACATTCTATGAATCGATCAGGAAACTCCTTGAACTAACAGGTGATACGCTGATCTGCGCGGGTCATGACTACGTTGAAGAATACCTGCAGTTCGCCAGAATGGTAGAACCTGATAACAGCTTTATCGACACATATCTGCGCAATTACGATCCCGCCTTTGTCTGTGCAACGCTGGAGGACGAGTTAAAGGTAGACCCCTTCCTTCGCCTTAACGAACCTTCAGTAGTATCGTTCCTCAGGAGCAGAGACCTGCCTGCTTTCACAGAGTACCAGCGCTGGGAGTCGCTGATCTCCCTCATGTAGAATATCCCGGGGAGAATGAAACTATCCTAGTGAGAATGTGTTTATACTGTTATGATATTGCATACTGCACTGGTACGAAATCACCTTAATCTGACAGGAACGTGATAATGTTTAAACTTTTTGCAGCCGTAATAATGCTTGTATCAATTGGATACGCATCAGAGTTAATTGTTGTTGAAGGAGAGTTTCAAGAGGAAAGCCGTCTCCTTCCCGTGGATGAGATTCAGCTCGTTTTCGAAGCCGTTGATTATTTCGTTGTTATTGCTCCGGATAATCTTCTGGACGAGGCTTCAAGCATAACCGTTCTCGATTCGGGTGACATTCTTATGGAGAACTATCTTCTGGCCCACCTTTCCTCTCCTGCCGGACTCGAGCACATGGATGAACTCGGAGTGACGGTTTTTCAGAGAGATAATATCGTCATCGTGAAACTGCTCGGTCCTGCTCCCGAAGTATTCGTACGTGAAGGTGTGTTCTTCCTTCAGCCCCTCCGGGTAAAAAGTACGGGAGATGGTTCAGATATCCCCTTTCTGCGTCAGCCGGCTGGTGGCACCGATGATTACGTTTCGGATATTGTTGCAGCGGTTAATGAGGATTCCATAAAGGCTGTCATTCAGTATCTTGAAGACTACGGAACGCGCTACTCCAGCACTGATAACTACGATACGGCATGCAACTGGGTTCAGGCCAGGTTCGAATACTACGGCCTGTATGCCGAGCAGCAGACATTCAGCATGGGTTCATATGATTGCCAGAATGTAATTGCTGAACTTCCCGGAACAACGGATTCTACAAAGATATTCATCATCTGCGGTCATCTTGACTCGATATCGGGAAGCGCACCTTCAATTGCTCCGGGTGCTGACGACAATGCAAGCGGCTCAGCTGCTGTTATTGAAGCAGCCCGGCTGCTCGCGGGCTATGAATTTGAATATACAATAAGGTTCATCTGTTTCGGGGGAGAGGAACAGGGGCTTTACGGAAGCAGTTACTACGCCTCACAGGCAAGTTCAGCAGGAGATGACATTCTTGGTGTTATTAACCTGGACATGCTCCTGTACGCTCCTCCCGGAGACGAAGTCATGTGGGTACCCTACGACACGCAGTCCCACGATCTGGCGCTGGCTATGGAAGCCATATGCGACACATACGTTCCCGCGCTTACGGTTGATATAGAATACTCTCCGGGCTCAACCTACAGCGATCATGCATCCTTCTGGAACAACGGTTATGCGGCAGTACTCGGAATCGAGCAGGAAGTCTGGAGCAACCCTTTCTACCACCAGACAACTGACCTTCTTGCAAATTACATCAGTTATTTCCCATTCGGAACCAACTGTATCAAAGGGGCAGTTGCAACTGTTGCATATCTTGCGGTACCCACCAGCTCAACCGGTATAGCGGGGGGAGAAGAATCCTCTGCAGGCTTTACGATCGCAGGTATTTCACCTAACCCTGCGTATTCAATACTGACTATAGATCTACTGCAGGGCTTTACCGGCAATGTGGAAGTATCCCTCTTTGACTTAACCGGTCGCAAGGTTCTATCCGGAAGCCATGACGCGTCTTCCGGAAGAGTGAACCTTCTTCTTTCGGATCTGCCTTCAGGGGTTTATGTTGCACGGGTATCCTCCGGTTCTATCTCAGAAACACGGAATATCGTAATAGCCAGATAGAAACAGGGCGGACAGGCGGCCGAGTCGCCTGTCCGCTCATTTCACTGCACCTTTAGCTTTAGCTGTCTTCAGTTTCGGAGCCGTTCTCCCTTTGCATCCAGGCTTTGAACGCTTCACGTCCCTCTTCACGCCAGAATTCCGCGTAATCCAGTTCCATCTCACGGCTCAAGGCATTTTTTTCAACCTCTTCTGCGGATTCGGACTTCTTCACATTTCTGCTTTTTTTGTATTTGCTGGTTCCGCCATGGGCTCCGAAGAAGATATGCGCCAGAACTGCAAGTCCAACCGCCTGCCAGTATCCTATTTCAGGCAGACCGAAGATATCAGGCAGAAGCGCGTTCCAGAGAAACTTCACAAATATGCCGAACAGGATAGCAAGAACGGTAACGCCAATTAACCCAAGCAGAGTAAAACCAACGATTTTAATAGCCTTAGCCGGACATTTTCCCGCTATTTCAGATTTCATTACCCTCATCGCAGATCACCCATCCTCTTCCTCCTTCATCTTCTCAAGCTTCTCGCGAACTGACATGATGCCGCGGTGCTTCCGCGCGAGAAGTGTTCCCAACGGCACATCCCAGAGCTCCGAGAGCTCTTTGAATGTTCTGCCGTTGAACTCGGTTTCGATTATTACTTCCAGCTGGGCCTTTGGGAGTTTCCGGATCAGATCAAAAATCAGCCGGTGCTGAGCATGCCTGCGGTAGGAGTCTTCAGGGTGGTACTTCACGTCCGGAAGCACATCAAAAAGGCTCATTCCGTTTTCATCCTCGGTGTCCAGCGAAACGGGTTCCTTATCAGGATTTCTGTAGTAGTCGATGATCCTGTTTCGGAGTGCTCGAAAGACATAGGCGGACAGGTCGGATATGGGTGCTATAAGATCCGGTCTGTCAAGGATGCTGAGTATCACATCCTGGACGATATCTTCGCTGCTTCTGTGAGCGGAATCATCGATCATGCCTCTTACATAATTGACAAGACGATTGTAGTTGCAATGAAAGAATTCCGCCAGTACCGACTTTCGCTGATTGTTCATTTCCGGTTATTTCCCTTCGCCTTCTCCTATGGACGGGAAAGTATGAAAATTATTGCATTATGTGCATAACGCTATTATGCTAAAGCAGCTGATTGGATACCCGAGCCGTGAATTCATTCAAACAGAGGATGAGAATTATTATAACACTAAGATGGCTATCAATCGTGATATCCGCAGGCATTGCCCTGTTTGCTTCAGGCATTTCCGGCTGCGTTACGGATCCGTGCAGTGTTGGTGAGCCGGATTCGCTCTTTTCAGAATATATTCTTGTCTGGGATCTGATTGACACTTATTATCCCGGTTTTTTCGCTAAGGATAATGTAGACTGGGATGAGGCTTACCTGAAATACAGGGAAGCCGCTACCAATCTTACCAGCAGGGATGAGCTTGTGGATCTCTGCCTTCAGCTGATGAGTGAGCTGGAAGATCAGAACCTGAGCCTTCGGGATTCAGAGGGAACCAGGTATGAGAGCTGGAACCAGGGCGATTTCGTAAACTGGGATTTATCAGTATGGATGGAGTATATGCGAAGCTGGATCGGACCGTCTTCATTACCTCCGGGCGTAACGCTTCAGGTTTTTGGAGCACAGGCTGTATACCCGGTTTCTGTGGGTAACTTAGGTTATTTATACATAAGTGATATGGGCGAGGCATTCAGCTGGCTTGATTTTTTCGAAGTAACAAACGAAGTACATTATCGTGATGGCCTTATTATCGACCTGCGGATGTGTGGTGAAAGCGGCTCCTCAACCCATGCATATTATGCCTGCGGACGGTTCATTGAAGAGTCTGCACCGGGTTACTACAGAGTATTCAGAGTAGGTCCGGGGAGAAACGATATGGGTAATCTGCTGACGGTATCTGCCTTCAGGAATGGCGCATGGCAGTTCACGAATCCCATAGTCCTGCTGACAGGCAGGTATACCCAGGGCGCCGCCGAGCAGCTTGTACTGCTTCTGCGAACCCAGCCTCATGTTACCGTGATCGGGGATACTACAGCGGGTTTTGCCAATCCTACCATCTCATATAATCTTACCGAAGACTGGAGTATTCAGATACCCGAGCTGGTCAGCTATTCTCTGGACACCACACTTATACTGAATTGCGGAATAGCTCCCGATATTTTCATACCTGTATCCGAGGCTGATTTCGCAGCCGGAATCGACCCGGTAATTGATGCCGCAATAGAAATGCTAACACCTTAAGCTTTACTATTCGGCGGTAAGAACCAGCAGCGTCCCGCCAGGGCTGATCTCAAGGTCAAGCGGGTAACCCGGCAGGTCTATCTGACTTTCAATGAAATACTCAACACAGTTGTAGGATATCAGTCTGCTGCCATTATTCCCCATATAGCTGAGTACGTAAATACGAGTTCCGTCAGACTCCGCCGCTGCCATATAGTGGATGTCTCCCTCTATATTCACTACTCCGGTATATAGAGGATCCGGCGAGAAAGGATTGGGAAAAAATTTCAGAATCGTGCTGATACTATTTAACGAATAGCTGCTGAATACCGCGCAGAAAGTTGTATCGTTCGGAACTGTTTCTATGGCCAGAATCCCGGGAAAATGATCCATTCTTCTTCGCTTCATTGATGCCGTCACGAGGGAAACGATCTCAGTTTCCGCAAGTGTTCCAACCATAATAGTATCCATACTCTCAGGGATAGCCATACATGTGGGACTGGACGGAAGAATGCAGCTTCGGGAGACTGCATTGCTTGCAAGCTTGAGTTCGAAAATCCTGCGTGAAGTCGCACCTGCCACATAGAAGAACGATAACTCCGGATCAGGGCTGACCTCAATGTCCACAGGAGTTTCGCAGACGTTGAAAGCGTCTAGGACTTCCATATCAGGAACAGATACTTCCAGGATCTGCCCTAATGCTCCGATGATATAAACGCTGTTCTCATAAAAACTATACTCGATTTCGTGGTAACCTGAAGAGGATGGGCTGCCAATGTTGAAAATACCTGTCTGTTCGTACGTTTGAAGATCGAAACGGAACACCGTTCCCTCTGTGGTGGCGGCAATGAAGCAGTCGGGAAGGGCGCAGAGTGATCTTGCGCCTGAAATGTTCTCTATCGTATGAACACAGGTGAGATCCGGTGTGTGGAAAACACTGATCCCTGCCATCATCGAGTGGTCAAACTCCGTCAGATCGGTGCAGCCGGGTATTATCAGAAGCGCAATCGCGGCAAAAGCCATCTTATATTTATTTACCATGATATCCCCGCAGACAGTACGAAATGCCGAGCTGGTGACCAGGCTCTCGGGTTATCCTCGGTGCCTCCGGGATCACCGCTTGAGTGGAAGAGAGAAGTATCGTAAATGTGAACAACGTTCATTCTGTTGAATATGTTGAACACGCCCAGTACCAGGTTCAGCTCGGTGGAGCCTATGCTGAACATTCTTGAAAGAACGACATCGGTCTGCATGGAAAACGGATACCTTTCCGTGTTGGTCTCGATAAGTTCCGCCTCCACAGGAGGGAGCGTATAGGGTATCCCGCTGCCGTAGTTCCAGGAAATACCAAGCCTGATGTTCTCCAGCGGATGAAATCCGGCCAGCCGGGGACCCTCGGATTCAAAGGAGCGCAGCTCAAAAGAAGCAGATGCCGTATGTGTCTGATCCCAGTCAAGGTAATTATCCTCCCTGGAAATGTACAGAACCCCCATCTGCGAGTAATTGTAGCGTTCAAGTATTGATGAGTATTTACCCTTCGCGATGGACAGGGCATACGAGAGCTGCCCTGAAATATTACTTCCCGCTCTCCTGTTGAGGGTTGCTTCAATACCTCTTACCATTCCATGGCTGTCGTCATTGGTAAATACGTAGTATGTACCCTCGCTGTGGTCTTCTGTGTTCACAAGACCTGTAATATCCTTGTAATAGGCCGCCAGTGAAAATTCGGTGAAGTTATCGATAAAATGCCTTATCCCTATTTCAAAGACCTGCGTCATTTCGGGATCAAGGTTCGGATTGCCGGCAACTATCTTGTCTCCTGCGAGGTTGTAGGATGTCTGAGTGTACAGGCAGTTCATTGAAGGCATCTGGAAATGATGTCCGTAGGTTGAGAACAGAACGGAATTTTCGCTGAAGGGAACGGAAAAGCCCACCCTGGGGC